>JAGXIS010000168.1 GCA_024635465.1 Bacteroidota bacterium
GATAAGTACGAAATCTGAAATTTTTGTGATTCAATTTCAAATTAAACTTTGATTTTCAGGTACTTGTTGCATGGATTACTTATAAGCTTCTCACGACTCACGACTCACCCAATTTAGCCTCAATATTTTCCAGCGTACTTTGCATTTTTTGAAGTATGGGAATGAGCTCATGATCTCCATGCTTTGGTAGTGATTGAGAAGAGGACTGGTTGGATTTGTCAGTTATCAAGTCTCTTTGATCTAAAACCATCTCTCTGAATTTACGTGCGTCAATAATACCTGTTAGAGACATGTCGGATACTCCCTGAGCACTATTTCCGGCAGTTTCTACCATTAAATAGCTAAGTCCAAAATAGCGCAAGAAAGGCCCTTCTTTGAATGTCAGGTCTTGTATTTTATCCAACGGGACAGTTCGTTCTGTATGAAACCAAATGCCTTTTTTAAAATGAAGTGCTCGGGTGGTCAGTTCGCAGAAAAGATTATCGAAGTAACGATTTACATATCTCTTGCCAAAAATAAGCCAGAATGGAAGTAAAACAATCCCAACTACAGTGATGACTAAGACCAGTGAAGCACCCACCATCGTATAGGTTTTTAATCGTGGGTCAAATTTACCTTCAATGATTTGAGATTCGCGTCTTGATTTTGTTGTTTGTTCCATTGAGCTCGGTTAGTTTTGGATAGAAGTTACTTATGATAATCTAAAAAAATATCCTTTTACTTCAGAACAATACAAATTCAAGATGTGAATTAAGAATCTTCCTTAGGTACAAAATGAAGTGCAGCAGAATTCATGCAATATCGAAGGCCGGTTGGTTCTGGGCCGTCATCAAATACATGCCCCAAATGTGATTCACAGGTGCTACATAATATTTCAGTACGTACCATGAAGAAACTTCGATCCTCAGTTTCCATCACCGCGTCTTCTTTAATAGGAGCCCAATAACTTGGCCAACCGCTTCGGCTGTTATATTTTGTATCGGAATGAAAAAGAGGTTCACCGCAACCTTTGCAGACATATACACCTTCCACATCATGACTATTGTATTTATTTACAAAGGGTATTTCAGTTCCTTTTTTTCGCAGAATACGGAACTCTTCTGACGAAAGTCGGCTTTTCCATTCTTCTTCTGAACGGACTATTTTATCACTGTTTTCTGATTTTGCCATGATAGAATTATAATTAATACTGTTGAGGAAGTGTTGATGATCTGATTCGGTAGTTAATCTGTTTTGTCCATTTCCTTCACATGAAAAAAGGAATATGGATAGAATTGAAATTGATAAAATGAGTATATGCTTAGTCATAATTTCAGTTTTTCCTTGTTAAACAAAATTATTCTTATTCACATTCATTTGTTCAAACTCAAAAAAGAATGGATTATTGTTAAGACAAGCTGTCTTTTTTATAATAAACGAACATTGCGGTAAGATAGATATACACCCATAAAACTGCGGTGATATAAAAAAATCCGTAAAAAAGAATAGAGATGTTGGCTATGTATAGAAAGTGATAAATCCAAATGGGAGCTTCTTCAACTTTCTTTTTTGTTACAGCTCTCAAATCAATTTTATAAAAAGCGAGAGATCTGGCTATAACCATTAGACCTGTATAGATATACAAGACATATTCCAAGAGGGCCGTTTCAAAAAAAACAACAATAGATATGACGAGAGTGGCTAGAATATCTACAGTAAGATGTTTAAGCCACATCATAAACGGTTAGGTAAGGAATAATCAGGTATTCCGAGAATACCTGATTTTAAACAATTAAAGCTGTATTACTTCTTTAGCTTGTAATCCTTTATCACCATCGGCAAGAGTAAATTCTACTTTATCGCCTTCAGTGAGTTTGCGAAATCCATCGCTTTGTATTTCCGAGTAATGCACGAATACATCTTCACCACCTTCTCTAGTAATGAAACCATATCCTTTACCATTATGAAACCATTTAACGGTTCCTACTTCACGGTCTTCCATATTATAAATCCCAACTAAGTTCCCATTGATAGTTAAAACAGCCTGATTCAAATTATGATTGAATCAATACCATCATTCGCTAAGATACTCCCTACAATTTATTTAAGCAATAAAGTTTGCAAAATGTATATAAGTACATAAAAATCAATAAGATTATTTTTAATATAACCTATAGAAAGCATGAAATTTTAACAAATTATCGTTTAATTCTTAAAATAAATTCAATCTGAAACCGATCAGAAAATGTCTGTCTGCCCCGGGTTCGTAATATCTTCCACCAAAAGCATTTATAGAGACGGAGGTATTATATCGAGTATTAAAAATATTTTCTACTGAAACAAAAGGTGAGATACCCCATGTATCAAATGTGATTCCACTGTAAGAATATCGAGTATTAACAATTGAATAAGAACTGTTAACGGCAGTATTATTGCTATCCGCAAAATACTCTCCTATCCATTCAAAATCGCCACTTAAAGTATGATTTCCTGTATAGAAAGAGATCATCGCTCCGGAACGGTGAGGTGAAACACCCGGCACCAAGTTATTTTCGAAATCCCCTTCATTAAATGATGCATTGACCCACGTATACATTAAGTCAAGTGATAAGTAGTCCATGGGTTGCACTCGAATATGTGTTTCCAGTCCATAATGACGTGTTTTACCCTCATTTCTAAATAGAGTTGGGCCACCATCAAATTCTTCAAAGGGAATAATGAGATCTGTGACATTTAAATTGAAGAGTGTAAGATCATACTCAAATTGCATGGTCTCTAAAAAGCCTCTGATTCCGGTTTCGAACCCAACTGTTTTTTCCGGCTTCAGATCTGGATTAAATCCGGTTCCACCACCCGGACGATTCTTAAATTCAGTAGTAGTAGGTGCTTCAAAAGTTGTACTCATGTTGGCAAACAGACGAGTACTGCCAAATCGGTAATTGATTCCAAAGCTGGGATTTAGAGAGTAGAATGAACGATCAGAATTATCATTCTCGATGAAGTCATCTACCCTGAATTGCATTCTGTCTGCACGTAGTCCGGTACTCACTGTGAGGTTGTCCAGGTTTTTTGAAATCTGGAAAAACAGAGCTTGATTGTTCACATAATCAATTTGATCTGTGGAGAGTTGGTTTCCGGGTTCCCCATCAACGTTGTTTCTCTGTTCTCTCTCATCTCTTTGCCATTTAACTTCTCCACCAATCTGGAGATTTACTGGTAGGTTTTCAAAATCATATGAAGCTCTGGATCCTCCTGCAAGCCTGTCAACAATGATGACTCCAAAAAAAAGTGGATTATTTAGATCTCTGTAAGTTGAATGAGCTGATACATTTAATAACCCAGATTCCAGCTGATGAACATAATTTCCTGATAACATAACCTGCTGAAAGTCTTTGCCGGCATCTGAATTTTCAAAAGAAGGCCAAGCCATTGATGGTGAATTGGCTGCATCTTCTGCAGAAAGAGAGCCGGGATGTTGTGCTTTCGGCATTCCCGAATAGATCAGTCGGGCCTCAAAAGTGGAATTGGCTGACAAATCAAATCCAGCCGAAAAACCTCCTCTGAAATATTGTGAAGCACTGTGATCACGAAACCCATCGGATTGTGAATAGGAACCATAAGCATTTATTCTGACACCATTTACAATATCATGCCATCTTAATTCATGTTTCATGGTTTCATAGGATCCTGCGTATGTTCGATAAGATATTGCAGGAGAATTAGCAGGAGGCGTGGTTCTCATATATAGTACACCACCACTGCTATTGCCCGAAAATGTTGCGGATGGACCTCTGAGAAGTTCCAGAGATTGCACCATTGCCGGGTCAACCAAGTTCATAATCGTTTGTCCATCAGCCACTGTTAGTGGAATATCGTCCAAAACAACGGTGATTCCCCTGACACCAAATGGACTACGCCACCCCATTCCACGAATATTCATACGTTCACCCAATGCGTGATTCTCTCGATTACTGATCCATACTCCCGGCAGTGTGAATGTAAGTTCATTCAACGTAGCTGCAGGTCTCGCTGTCAAATCAGCCTCAGATCGATTCAAGTAACTTATAGATAATGGTGCCTGACCAATTGTAATCGATGAGCGAGTAGCTTGCACTCTCACTTCATCGAGTTTTACTCGAAGTGTGTCACTCTCTTCTGTTTGTGCCGTTTGGGAATAAAGTTGTGGTGTGAATGCTGTCAAGAGAATTAAAAAAGTAAAAACTTTTTTAAAATAATACGTATCGTTGAAGAGGTCATAAAGAGTTTTCAATGATTAAAAGTTTACACTAATCTATGAATAACACAGCAAAGACTTCGATTAATTCACTTAAAAAAAACTTTTTTTTACACTTTGAGTGGATCGTGCTCTTATCAGGTTTACTGTTAATGGCATTCTTAGATCCATTTAGCGGTTCTGCATCTTACTGTATTTTAGATCGTTTAGGTTTCGATTTTTGTCCGGGTTGTGGACTTGGAAAATCAATTGCTCATACATTTAGAGGAGATCTTCCAGCATCATTGGAGGCACATCCTGCAGGCATCTTTGCGATTTTAATTATATTCGGCAGAGTTTTATCCATCTTTCATCGTAATCATAAATATAAAAAAGGAGTCGAACATGAAGAAAATATTTGAGTTATTACCTGAACTTGAAGGGGATGAGTCTCAATATGTATCTCATTTAATTGAAGATATGGATGACGAAAGGGCAAGGACATTTGCTTCTGTTTACAGATCTCGAAGAAGAGACCCAATATTACTACTTGTTCTTGCACTCCTAGGTCTATTTCCCGGTGTTGCCGGTATTCATAGATTTTTTGTGGGGCATATTGGAATGGGGATACTCTATTTCTTAACGGTAGGGCTCTGTTTTATTGGCACGATTGTAGATATGATCAACTACAAAAATTTTGCATTTGAATACAATCGAAATATTGCTCAAGAAGTTATGAGAGAGCTAAGATGATGATATCTTCTATGCCGAATAGGGAGCATTCCCTAAACCTTTTGAGTGAGTATATCGATGCGGAGAGTCTGCAACAACACTGTATGATGGTGGCAGATGCAATGGAAGCGTATGCAAGAAAGAATAGCAAATCGGATGATGAAGTTTTAAAATGGTGGACTGCCGGCTTACTACACGATCTGGATTGGGAAAAGTATCCGGATGAGCACCCAAACAGGGCAGTAAATCATATCTTACCCCCATTAGGATACCCAACTGATATTTTGACTGCCATTAAAGCACATGCACCCGAACGTACCGGAATAGAGCCGGAAAAAGAGATGGATCGATATCTTTTTGCATGTGATGAGTTGTCCGGTTTTTTAAATGCAGTTTCTCTAATGAGACCCAATGGCTTTTCAGATATGAAAGTAAAGTCAGTCACTAAGAAATTAAAAGACAAGCGTTTTGCTGCGAATGTGCCTCGAGAAGATATTGAGAAAGGAGCAGAATATATTAAGACGGAAATACATCTGCACATTCAATTTTTGATAGATGTTTTCAAAAAGAATAACTACTGAAACCTCTTTATCAATTCAGCGTAACAATAAGCAGGCGTAATCAGAGTCCGAACATATTGAATGATAATGTTAGCTCTTACCTGAAATTTTGCTGCTTATGAAACTTGCAATCAGACATAACAACTTTGTAACCCATCTTATAGTTTTACTAGGTCTATTGATAGCTTCATCTCCCGTATTGGCTGAAGACCTCATCACTGAATCTGCAAGTCATACAGATTATTATGAAACTGTAGAAACTGATTCAGATCCATATGAATCCAGATTTTTTAGAGTAAGGGGCACACCAAGTATAGATGTCAGCAGTATCAATGGAAATATTGATGTTATCTACAATCCTGACATTGATGGTGTACAGGTTGATCTATATGTCTCAAGAAGGTTTTCACTTTGGTCGGGCACCCGGAGTCTGGATGATTTTAGAATTATTATGAGACAACAGGGGAACCGGATCATTGCATCTGTTGACGAGAAAAGAAGTGGGTCGCCGAGAAGAAATGGGGATATAAGCTTTCATTTTGTGGTTCAAACATCGGGTAAAGCCAATACACAGTTGCGAACAGTATCCGGAAATATTACTATGGATAATCACGATGGGGAACATTTCATTCAAAATCAAAGTGGAGACATTGAGATAGCGTATACAGAAGGTAAAATACAAGTGGTTTCTACTGCCGGAAATATTATTATGGAAGAATTGACTGGTATTATTTTCGCAAAAACAGTAAGTGGGGATATTGATATTAGTGGAGGAAGCGGTGAGATGAGATTGAGATCTGTATCCGGTAATGTAAATGCCGGCACGCTGTATGGTACCTTGATAGCCGCTTCTACTACCGGTGAAGTTAACGCAGATTTTCAAAATGTATCAGTTGGAGTACATTTGGAAACAGTGAGTGGAAGTGTATCACTAATATTACCACCGGACATTGGTTACAGAATTGAAGGAAATGGCATGGGAATTAATTTCAGAGGATTGATTCAAGAACAAATCTCAAACCTAAGACAAAGAAATAGAGATTTTTCTTTAACTACAGGTGATGGTGAAATACCGGTTGAACTTTCCTCAGTGTCAGGAAGGGTTAACATTTCTCATTCTGAATAATCATTCAGGTCAATAGGGGTTGAACAATGAGGTGTATATTTCTTTTTTTTATTGGGCTTCTATCTGTTCATGAATCTCTGGCTCAAGATACTTTTTTTCAATTAGCAGAGAGAGATACGATTGAATTGAGTGCAGATATGCTGAATGGTGACGATCAGATCATCTACATTCAAGATCGATGGAGATTTCAACCCGGTGATGATCCGGAGTGGTCAGAACCGGATTATGATGACTCAGACTGGAGTGTCACCAGTACTAACCTATCCGAAGGAGACCTCGCTTTTGTCGATTGGGACGGCATTGGCTGGTTTCGAATTGATATGAAAGTTCATGAAAATTTACGTGAAAAGCCGGTTGCACTTATTATTGATCGTCATTTAGGAGCATCAGAGATCTATATAAATGGTGAAAAAGTATACGAACTAGGAAATTTTTCTGATTCTCCGGAATCTGTTGTCTCATTCAGAAAAGAAGCACCCGTTCCGATTGTTTTTGATAGTAATGAAATACAGGTGTTTGCAGTCCGATTTATTAACCCGGATTATTCAATTACGGGTCAGGTTATGGGATATAACGGGTTTCGATTTCATATAGGAGATTGGGAGACTTATCAATCAGAGAGGTACACTTATTTATCCCGGAATACCGGAAGAAATATGTTATACATTGGTTTGTTGATGGCTTTTTCTCTATTTCACATCTTGTTATTTGCTTTCAATCGATCAGAATTTCGAAATCTCTATTTTTCTATTTTTGTAGGAATGCTCGCAATCTTGTCCTATCTGTTATTTAGAGCTGAGCTATCTTTTAATACGCTTGATTCTCTATTTTTCTTTCGATTTTTGATTATCGCTGAAATTCTTGTTTTAGCGTTTGCCGCACGTTTTACACATAGTATTGATAAAGATAGAACCCCCTTTTATGCAAATATATTAATTCTCTTTGCAGTCGTTGTAGTCGTTATTTCATGGTTTAATCCGGGGAGTTATTTTTGGCTGATTGAACTCTCGATACTTCTTTTTGTCATTGAAATATTGAGAACACTGTTCATGTTATTTTATAAAAATAGAGGAGGGGTGTGGTTGCTAGGGGTAGGTGTACTGGTTTTTATCCTAACATTAGTACTTCGATTGCTGGTAAATTTTGATCTAATAAGTGGTAGTGTGCAAATATTGAATATGGCAGGATCGGGTTTTCTGGTTATCAGTATGTCGATTTACCTATCAAGAGAATTTGCTGTCACGCAGAAGAAATTAAAGATAAAACTGGATGAAGTTCAGGAATTATCGAAGAAGAGTATTGAGCAGGAGCGTCTGAGTAAGGAGCGTGAAATTGAGAGACGATTATTGGAAGCAGAAAATAATCGTAAAACAAGAGAACTGGAAGAAGCCCGATCACTACAGCTTTCCATGTTGCCTCAGAAAATGCCAACTTTACAGGATTATGAGATTGCTGTATTTATGGAAACAGCTACTGAAGTAGGTGGCGACTACTATGACTACAGTATTGGCAATAATGGCGAGTTAGTAACTGCAATGGGTGATGCAACCGGACATGGCATGAAAGCAGGAATTATGGTTGCTTCAGCTAAGAGTTATTTTCATTCACTGGTCCATGAGTCTGACATTCTTACTATGCTGAAACGGATGTCAGCAGGTATCAAAAATATGAATATGCGAATGATGTATATGGGGCTCAGTATCATTCAAATAGATAACAACAGAGTTGAAATGTCATCTGCCGGGATGCCACCCATACTGCATTTTAAACAATCAAATTCTTCAGTTCAAAGAATTACACTTAAAGGTCTTCCGTTAGGCACAAAAGTAGAATATCCCTATTCAACAGAAACATTAGAGTTGGAAAAAGGGGATATGATACTACTGATGAGTGACGGACTTATTGAGCTCTTTAATTCTGATAGAGAGATGCTTGGGATTGAACGGGTAGAGGAATTGTTACGAAGTTCGGAGGGATATAGTGTAAACGATTTGATGAACCAATTAAAGCAATTGATCCACCGATGGGTCAGTGGTCATCATTCAGAAGATGATATCACAGTAATGCTCTTAAAGTACAAACCTGAGTAAATTAATGATTTTTCTTAATAAGAAATTTTATGGATGAAAGTCATGAAACCTATCTATAAATATGACGTACTATTCAAAAATTTGAAGACATGATGAAAAAGATCAATTTCCTTACAATTATTGCGCTTATAGTCACAATAAGCTTTCCGGTAGTTCTTCATGCTCAACAAGCAGATCGTGAGGACCCTTTCAAACGGGATCCATTTTTCACAAAATCTCTTGAAGAGCTGTTTGGATTGGAGTCAGAAGATGATGAAATGGAAGAGGAAGAGGTTAATGAGGAAGTTGATAGAGCGGTAAGAAAACTATCCAGAAGGGGGGTGGATTTAGGGGGATCTTTTGGTGCGGGTCCGTATTACAGCAGTGCACTTTATAGTCAATATCCAAACCTGAATATGTGGCATTTTAATAGGGTAAACGGACTTTTTATGGGTATTGGTAAAGAGAGAATGCAGTGGCATCGGAGAGGTAATTTTTTATACATACCGCAGATTGAACCTCACGGTTTTATTGGCTGGGGAACAGCATCAAAACGATGGGAATATGCAATCGGTGCAGAAAAAATGATTGGCCCTAAGAACCGGGTTATGATTGGTGGAGAGTTTCACAGAGCAACTGGTACTGAAGATTATAATCGCGTAGGCCTTACAGAAACATCTATAACTTCATTCTTTGCCGGTTATGACTTTCTGGACTATCATCTGGCTGAGGGTTATGGTTTTTACGCGCTGTTCAGAACAACACGTTGGTTAGAAGCCGGCTTTTCGTACAATAGGGATACATTTAGCTCCTTAGAACAGACAACCGGATTTACACTCTTTGGGAAGTCAGAAAACTATAAATTTAACCCACCGGTTGATTCTAATTCAAATGAGATTGATCTTGATATTTACAGTGTTTCTATCGCGCTAAATCCCAGAAAAGTACTGATCTCAAATCACTTTACAATTTCAGGGAAAGTGATGATGGAACTTGCCGATAACAGTCAAAGTGATCAGGATTACCGATTCAATAAGTATCAGGCAGATGCATCGATATATTATAATTTTGAACCCGGATCGGTGTTACGATGGAAAGTACAATCCGCAAGTATAACCGGGTTTGCTCCTGATTTTAAACAGATCTATTTGGGTGGTATAGGTACACTTCGAGGGTCGCCTTATAAATTCTTTTCAGGTAACCGAATGTTGGCCAGTAATTTGGAACTGCAATTTGGTCGACCTTCATCTAGAGCCGGAGAGTGGATTCGAGATTATAATCTCCATTTGCTGCTCTTTTTGGATTCCGGATGGGTACAGAATTTTTCTGAATTGAAAGAGTCCGGAGGAATATTAGACGGATTTAGTTCTATGAGTTTCTCAGACTTTCAGCATGATGCTGGAATTGGACTCGGATCAGGATCCCTTCGTTTTGAATTAGCTTGGCCTTTAAAAACGTTTGATTCAACACCAACACTTTGGGTACGATTTAACCCAACTTTTTAGAAGGGTAACCTTTTATCAAAAACTCCTATATTCTAATCACCACTTCAGATTATTCTTCATCGATTAGTATTTTAAAAAATGAATCATTTTTCATTTAAGGAGTTTATAGCACTCATTTCAGTATTCTTTTTTGCAGCATTTATTACCTACGGTTCCAGGAGTATGAGACTTTACAGTAATGAAGCCATAAAAGTATCAGAACCTGTGGATCTATATTTATATGAGCGAACGGGTCTGGCCGAATTAACTGAATTACTTGATAGTCTTGAAGTTGAATATGACAAAGATGAATTGAACTGGGCCGGACAAACATTACGCTGGCGAGTTTACAGTCCGGGTAGATACCATATTGATGAAAGTATTTCCTATTCAGACTTTTTTTCGAAATTAGCAAGAGGTTTACAAGATCCCGTCCGGGTTACAATTTTACCGGGAATTGATATGGATAGATTGTCCAGGAATCTTTCACTTCAATTACGAGCTGACAGTTTATCATTTAGAGAAATTTTCAATGACAGTTCATCGGTAGCTGTAGAATTAGGATTGACTGCAGAAGAACTCTTCTCTAGAATGTTACCAAATACATATGAACATTTTTGGACATCTGAACCGGAGCAAATAATCAGAAGAGTTCATCGTGAATTTAATTCGGCTGTATCAGATAACTTTAGTCAAGAAATTGAAGCAAACAGTTTAAATCTGGATGAAATCATTACTTTGGCTTCAATTGTAGAGTGGGAGGCGAGGGATAATGAAGAAAAACCACGAATTAGCGGACTCTACTTAAACAGGCTTGATAGGGGAATGATGTTACAGGCTGACCCGACTGTTGTTTATGCACTGGGAGAACGAAGGAGATTACTTTTTGCAGACTATGAATTAGATCATCCCTATAACACCTATCAATTCAGAGGATTACCTCCGGGGCCAATTACAAATCCTGCTCTTTCATCCATAAGGGCAGTGCTTTTTCCGGAGCAGCATGACTACCTCTATATGGTGGCAACTCCTGAGGGTTCACATCGATTTAGCAGAACTTTTCAAGAACATCAGGCAGCGAGTGAAGAGTGGAGACGGTGGTTGCGTGAGCAAGTCAGAATAGGAAGAGAAAGAGAGCTTGAAGAGTCTCAGTAATTAGGATAAAAGTCTTCGGACTTCCTATTCAGTGAATCTTTAGTCTTGGTTGATTCTTGTTTTGGCCTTGTCGGAAAGAGGTCGAATGAAAAGGTTTTGGTTTATTCTATTCCCATCAAAATTGATATCTAATGATAAACCTCTGTGCTCAGGAGAGGTACGCAGTGCTCTTTCCAGATACACTGGATTTCCGGCTCGCTCAAGACTTTGGAAAAGGTATGTAGCTGCATCATAACCTAAGTGAGAAAAACGGTCTGGATCTGAGCCATATCTGGCTTCATAATCATTTTGAAAGAAATTAACAGCCGATTGATCGATGGGTTCTCCAAAAGACTGAGTATAATAGATTTCAAAAAATCGATTCTGGAAAGAAGTAAGTTGAGCAAATTCCCACTCCTCAGATCCTAAAATTACTACATCGCTTCTCATTCCCTCCAATCCGTTCAACATCAAATTCATCATGGTAGGGGAAGCTTGGCCAGTGAAAGGTGCATATATCGCATCTGAATGATAGTAATTAAGAGAGTCACGCAATTCTTCATTTGAATTAAATACCTGCATAACCTCCGTGAAATCGTAGCCATTCGAAGCAAAATCTTCTTCAAAATAGTAGGAAATACTAGCGCCCAATCGCTCTGCTTCATGTCGGAAGGCTAATGCGGAAGCTCTCCCTAGTGATTCAGGTTCAGTAATTATTGTAAAAGAATTGAGTTGCAACTCTTGAACGGCAAACTGTGCCATTTTTTTGCCATGCACTGCAAAAGTGGGATTGAGTTGAAAGGTATATTTAAAATCTTTGTTAAGATTGTCTGAATTGGCTAAGGGGGCTAACATTGGAATTTCGAACTCCTCAGCCAACTGTGCCATTCTGATAGCCGGTTCTGAAAAAAGAGGTCCAATTACGGCATCAATTTTATGCTTCCAGACCATATCGGTAAAGGCCTTAGCGGTAGAATCAGGATCTTCATAAGAATTTTTGAAGATCAATCGTACTTTTTGATCAATATTTCTGCTGTTAAAATCATTTGCGGCCAACACCATTCCGAAATAGAGATTTCTAGGAATTGTAAAGTCGGAATCACTTTCATCAAATTCAGGCAAAATTACACCAACATTATAAACTGTTCCAATCGGTGCAGACGGATAGGACTGAATGACTCTTTGCAATTCTGATTCGGTTGAAAAATGTTGATGAATTCTTTCTCGTTCAGAGGCATCAGGTGTTAATTTTAGCAACTCCTCTACCATCAATTGTATGTCATTATGATCTAAATATGCTTTAGATCTAGTTACAAGATCAAATCTGATGGAAGGAGTACTCAACAAATGGAGCAATTGAAATCGTTGATTTACACTGACAAAATCCAATATTTGATTATAAAATCTACGGGCATCATTTCTGAGACCACTTCGATTTTGACTCTCAATTAGTTGATGCAAATATTCCAGACTTTGAGCATAATTTTTAAGCTCAAAATGAGTAAGCGCCAAAGAATAGATTGCTTCGTGTTGTATACTTTCAGTATTACTCTCCAATGCAGCATATAGATATCGACTTGCTAATGTGAGCTCAGAAATCGCCAGATAACTTTTACCTGCAAAAAGCATAGATCTATGATCATTTAAATCTGAAAAGAGTTCAGCAGCTTCAGCATATTGTTCAGAATTGTAGAGCTCCACACCTTGATTAAAAGTCTGAGCAGTAACGGATGAAGCAAAAAGGGATAGAAGGAAAAATAGTTTTAAAGTTTTCATCAATTTAAATTTTCAATCCAAATGATCATTTTTATAAAATGTAATTTTCTAAATTCTATTTATTCAGAATGTTCCTTAAAATATTTATTCGAATTTATTCCCACTCAATAGTAGCCGGTGGTTTTGAGCTGATATCATAGACAACTCTATTGACCCCTTTTACTTCATTAATAATTCGATTACTAACTTCTGCCAAAAAATCATAGGGCAGATGAGCCCAATCGGCCGTCATTCCGTCTACACTCGTTACTGCTCTAAGTGCAACTGTATATTCGTAAGTTCGTTCATCACCCATTACACCTACAGATTGTACAGGTAAGAGAACGGCTAAAGCTTGCCAAACCTTATCATAAAGATTATGATTGCGAAGTGATTTTATAAAAATGTCATCTGCATCCCGGAGCAATTTTAGTTTATCCTCAGTGATATCACTAATTACTCGAATTCCCATTCCGGGACCCGGGAATGGATGTCTTTTGATGAAATTTTCAGGAATTCCAAGCTCACGACCTACATTTCTAACCTCATCTTTAAACAACTCCCGGACCGGTTCAATGAGTTTTAGGTTCATTTTTTCAGGAAGTCCGCCTACATTATGGTGTGATTTAATGGTTGCAGACGGCCCCTTGAATGAGACACTCTCAATAACATCAGGATAGAGAGTGCCCTGAGCTAAATATTTGTACTCATTTTGATTGGATACGACATCATCAAAGACATCAATAAACGTATTTCCAATAATGATACGTTTTTTTTCCGGGTCAGAGACACCTTTGAGGTTTTGTAAAAATTGATTTGAAGCATCCACTCCCACAACAGGAAGTTTTAAATGCTTCTTGTAAGTATCGAGTACATCCTGATACTCATTTTTTCTAAGGAGACCATTATCAACAAATACGCAAAGAAGTTGATCTCCAATGGCTTTATGAATCAGTGTTGCCACTACTGTCGAATCAACACCTCCGGAAAGCCCGCAAATGACCTTATCATCGCCTACCTGTTCGCGAATGGTAGCGATCTCAGTCTCAATAAATGAAGCGGCTGTCCAGCTACCCTTACAACCGGAAATTTCAATTGCAAAATTTCTTAGAAGCTTTTGTCCTTCATCGGTATGAACAACTTCCGGATGAAACTGAACTCCAAAAATGGGTTTTTCCGGATGTCGAACGGCTGCCACCGGAGCATTTTCAGTATGAGCTATCACTCTATAAGGATGCGGCATTTTTTTGATATGGTCGCCATGACTCATCCAGGCAACCGAGTCTTTTTTCAACCCTTTTAGCAGATCAGAATCGTCGTCAATCAAAAGTTCTGATCGTCCAAACTCTCTTTTTTCTGCTTTTTCAACACTACCCGGAACAAGTGCATGAGCCAGGGCCTGTAATCCATAACATATTCCAAGAATAGGAACATTTAATTCCAGATATTGAAGATTTATAGCCGGTGCATCGTGATCATAAACACTATTTGGTCCACCGGAAAAAATAATGCTCTTGGGAGGGTGTGATTCAAATTGTTTGTATTCGACGTTGAATGGGTGAATTTCACAATAGATATTCAACTCTCTTATTCGTCTGGCGATGAGC
>JAGXIS010000169.1 GCA_024635465.1 Bacteroidota bacterium
ACATTGGATGTTCTCACAATTTTAGCCCTTGCCTTGCCACGGGTACGATTTGTTGCCAAGTGGCAGTTTCAATATAACCCTCTCTTTTTATTATTGGGTAGACTTACCGGGCAGGTATTTATTCGGAGAGAGAAATCTGAAAAAGCAGTTGACACACTGAAAAAAAATGTGGCCAGAATAAAACGGGATAAATTATCTCTATTAATGTCTCCGGAAGGCTCCAGAAAACATGATGGAGTTATCGGCCCTTTCAAAAAAGGGCCTTTTCATATGGCTTTAGAACTTGATTATCCTATAATTCCCATCTTTTTTGATGGTAATAGTGAATTAAGCCCCGGTGCATTTATGATCACAAAACCCGGATTCATAACGGCACATATCCATACGCCAATCAGACTAAAAAACAGTGAAGATCGATCGCTTGACATGCAAATTTCGGAAATAAGGTCATTATATCTCAAATGGTCTAATTCAATCGACAATGATTGATCATTAAACTTGCTACTTTAAAACCTATTTTTCTCTATAGAAATAGATTTTTTTATTAACTGTATCTTTACCACTTCTAATCTTGACTTTATTATCTTGATTGTATTGATATACAGCTGTTCGCATTGAGTTGACCATCTTGTCATTTGTGTAAGATACCTCTATTGCCTGACCACCATCCTCAAGTTTATCAAGAGCATCCATCAACGGCTTGAATTTAGAAGCCCTTCTCTTACTCGATTTTATCTGAGATCGTTTTACAAATTTGATGTTCATAAATTATTTTTATTAAATAGAGTTTCATTGGTACATATACTTGTTTGAAAATGTATTAATTATTTTTGTAATCATAAAATTAGATTATTCGCTCTAATATATTTTATCTTAATCATTCTCAATTCATTTATTTTATCTAATATTTACAACTATTATTAGTCAGATGTACTTTTCCTTAAAATATTCGTAAACATACATGCTTGAAGCTACACGTCATAACTACAGATTAATAACCATTTTTATTTCAACCCTTGCAGCCGGTTTACCGCTTTGGACAAGCAGTTCCCGACAAGTAGATTTTACAGAGATCACTTTCCTGTTAATCTGGTTATTGTTAGGTGTTATTGCTTCAATTACTACTCAATTTGTGGTTAACCTGAAATTGAGAGATATGATAGGCTGTTTTGCAATTGGTTATGTAACTGCTGTGGTAATACACTTTGTATCAAGCATACTTCTCACCAGTTATATCCAGAGTCGGTTCGAACTTTCTCTTTTCATGGCATTGGTTATCGGTATAACATCTGCATGGTTAGGCTCTCTTCTTTGGAAAGGAGTTAAAGTCAATAAAACGAAAAAGTGAAAAATCGATTCACTATCTGATAAACTCTCTAAGTGACTGTCTGAAAAGAGTAGTAGTAGCAAGATTATTGTGTTCCCCTCCTGATATTTTCACCAACTTTTTCTGAGTTGATGCAGATTTTTCATACAGTTCTTCAGCCATTCGAATAGGCGTTACGTCATCCTCAGTTCCGCTCATTATCAACAATGGAGTTGTAATGGAGGCCACTTTATCTGTATTACTTTGTGCTTTAACATCTTCATCTATCTCAAATCTTACAAAAGGTCTCATTATCCATGGGATTAACCTTTTTGACCAGCGTTCCACATCTGTTACCGGACTTTCGAGAATATACCCATCAATTGAATTTTCTTCTGTAAGCATTGCCGATAGAAAAGAGCCCATTGAATGCCCATGAATAAATATTTTATCTGTTTGCGGAACTTCATCCGACGTGACAAACCGAAATGCTGCTCTTGCATCTTCCTGAACTCCATTTACTGATGGGTCTCCACTACTGAGACCATATCCCCTATAATCGATCAAAAGTAAATTTACCGGCATTGTGGCATACGCCTGGATCAAGGGGCGAGATTTTACCATCAAAAATCCGTTTCCACCCAGGTAGAGTACTGTTGCAACAGCATCATCACGTTGAAGAAACCATGCATCCAAAGATTCTCCATCTTCTGTTTCGATGGTTTGGGGCTGCAAATTAAAAGCACTCACGTCAAAAGACGCCGGTGTAATTGTTCTGTGAGCATCAAAAGCATCACTTTCAGTAATTTCAATTGTGGTGCAACTCATTACAGTTAAAAGGAGGGTACATGTGAGGAATATGGAAAGTGTTTTTAACATTTTATTGAATTTTTAAAGGATCCGAATTGTATATAAAATTTATTTGAAATGGGAACTCTACAGATGTTTTACACCACAACATATGAGTCAGCATCAACTCATTTAAGTGTCTTTTAATAGAAAAAGTTTCTTGATATAAAATATTTTTTTCAAAAAAAGCCCCATCAAATATAAATATTTTTTTGGGCTCTATTCAATCAGGTTAAAATTAAGTATAAATTTGAATGGCTAAAGCTTCCATGATACTTACGATGCACGTGAGTGTCTGACTCTGCATCGTCTACAAAACTCTGTGGATCTGGATCCTTCTTGAGTGGTCTGTTCAGTTGAGTAAAACAAAAAAGGACAGCCCTTATTCAGAACCGTCCTTGTCGCTTTTAATGATGTGGGCAATGAGGGATTCGAACCCCCGACCCCCTCGGTGTAAACGAGGTGCTCTAACCAACTGAGCTAATTGCCCTCAATAACTGAGTAGCTTTAAATATAAGAACTATATAAATCTGATAAAACAGTTTTTAGTAAACTAATTTTTTTTTATCTATATAGTAGTAGTTAACACTGTTAAGTAGGGCAGTTAAATGTAAAATTATCGTTACTCATGAATAATCAATCTTTGAAAAAGGAAGTCGTTTTCATCGATGGGGTTCGAACCCCTTTTCTTCGATCTCAGACCGACTTTAAAAAATTTTCTGCCTATGATCTTGGCAGATTTGCTTTAACAGGGTTAATCACTAAAACTAAAGTAGACGGTGATGATATCGGTCATGTCTATTTTGGGAATGTCATTCAAGATATTAACACAAGTAACATCGCCCGGGAAGTATCTTTGGCAGCCGGTTTGCCCGGCAATATCCCCGCTACTACAACTTCCATGGCCTGCATATCGTCGTATATTGCAATATCTACGGCTGTAAATGCAATCTCGATGGGACAAATCAACGTGTCAGTCGTGGGTGGGGTCGAGGTTATGAGTGACATCCCGATCCGATTCCGGAAAAAATTCCGACAGAAACTGCTTGAAACACAAAAATATAAAAAACCCACCGACTGGCTCGGTTTCTTCAAAGGCCTCGGTCCATCCGACTTCCTCCCGGAAATCCCTTCTATTTCAGAATTCTCAACCGGTGAAACCATGGGCGAAAGTTGTGATAAAATGGCTGCCAAATATGGCGCAACCAGGGAGGAACAGGATGAATACGCTCTCCGCTCTCATCATTTAGCAGCAAAAGCTCTGGATGAGGGTCTGTTTGACGACGAAATCATACCTGTATCTGTCAATAACGGAAAACATGTGGTTTCGTCTGACAATGGAATTCGGGGTGATAGTACCCTGGAGAAACTCTCCTCTCTGCGACCTGCATTTATCAAACCACACGGTACGGTAACGGCCGGTAATTCCTCTTTCCTCACGGATGGTGCATCTGCCGGCTTGCTGATGGAAAAAAAGCACGCACTGAATAATGGTTACATACCCAAAGCGATCATTCGAAGTTTTACCTACGTTGCAAAAAAACCGGGTGATGAATTACTGATAGGGCCTGCACTAGCCGTCCCTGTCGTGTTGGACGAAATGAATCTTACACTGAATGATATTGATGTTTTTGAGTTTCATGAAGCCTTTGCCGGACAGATGGTCGCAGTACTTAAAGCCCTGGATAGTGATGCATTTGCCAAGTCGCACCTCAACCGTGATAAAAAAGTGGGAAAAATACCCCTTGAAAAACTGAATACCCGTGGCGGATCACTCTCTATCGGACATCCATTTGGAGCCACGGGCACCCGACTTGTATCAACCGCTGCTAATCGACTGCGTGATGAGGGTGGGAAATTTGCTCTGATCGCCGCATGTGCTGCCGGTGGACAGGGGCATGCAATGATTATCGAATCTTTCAACGATTAATTCATCGATCTAAACTTTAATACTATGAAGCAGAATATATTTTCTATTCAAACAATTGATCGTGTTACTGTTGTTACACTCGACACTCCCGGCGAGAAAGTAAACAAACTCACTAAAGACCTTTTGGATGAGTTCACCTCATTTATCGATTCATTTGAAAAAGACGACTCCGTCGATGGGGCTCTTCTGATCAGTGGAAAAGAGGGGAATTTTATTGCCGGTGCAGATATTGAGATGTTCAAAACCAGGGAAACTGCTGAAGAGTTGGAACAACTCAGTCTTGACGGACATGAGATCCTATTGCGAATTGAAAATCTTAATAAACCTGTCGTAGTGGGAATTCACGGTTCTTGTATGGGTGGTGGAACGGAGTTGGCTCTTGCTTGCCACTACAGAATTGTGTCGGACCACAGCTCCACGAAGATAGGCCTACCTGAAGTCAAATTAGGGCTCCTCCCGGGGATGGGGGGAACGCAGAGGTTGCCCAGGTTGATTGGCATCCAGAAAGCATTAGGCTATATGCTGCCCGGAAAAAATATGTACAGCTATCAAGCAAAAAAAACCGGTTTTGCAGACGAAGTGGTTCATAAACATGCTTTGGTCACTGCCGGTGTAAAAGCAGTAAAAAAACTGAATACGATAAATTTTCAAAGAACCGATCGTCGATCATGGATGGAAAAGCTGCTGGAAGGAAATCCCATTGGCAAAAAAATAATCTTTAGTCAGGCACGAAAACGAACATTGGGGCAGACCAAAGGAAATTATCCTGCTCCACTGAAAATCATAGAAAGTGTCAGATTTGGGCTTAAAAATGGGCTAAAAAAAGGAATTCAAAATGAAGCAAAGCTTTTCGGAGAGCTGGCTGTTACTCCGGAATCCCGGGCGTTGGTTCAGCTCTTTTTCGCAATGAATGATGCCAAAAAGAATCCGCTGGAAGAGAAAAAAAGAGACGTTCATCGAGTCGCTGTTTTAGGCGCCGGACTCATGGGCTCAGGCATCACGGAAGTTTCTATTGATGATGGAATTCATGTCTGGCTGAAAGATCAATCCATTGAAAATGCTTTGAAGGGAGCCGATGACATTAAAAATAATCTAGACAAACTCGTTTCCAAAAGGGTAATAACCTCATTTGAAAGGGATGAGAAAATAGGATATATCCATCCCACAAAAAGCTACGATCAATTTGATAAAAAAGATCTGGTTATAGAAGCCGTTTTTGAAGATCTGAATTTAAAACAGACTATCGTTAAAGAAGTGGAAGCCGCTACCGGTGAGCATACAATTTTTGCTTCCAACACATCATCACTTCCCATTTCTGACATTGCAGCAAAGGCTAATAGGCCTGAGAATATAATCGGTATGCACTACTTTTCTCCTGTCCAAAAAATGCCTCTTCTTGAAATTATCAAAACAGATAAAACGGCTGATTGGGTTACGGCCACAGCATTTGATGTTGGAATTCGACAGGGTAAAACGGTCATTGTGGTGAATGACGGACCGGGATTTTATACGACCCGAATTCTAGCCCCATTTATGAATGAGGCACTCTTGCTACTCGAAGAAGGTGCGTCCATTGAACAGTTAGAGCGTGTGATGAAACAGTTTGGTTTTCCGGTCGGACCTATTGCTC
>JAGXIS010000017.1 GCA_024635465.1 Bacteroidota bacterium
AAATTTATCAGCTCATTACTTTCCGGAGAATATGCAATCAGACAACCCCCATCCTTCATCTTTTTCCATGTGTAGTGATCCTCTACAACCTCGGATTGATGTATTGGCTGGAGTTTGTCATTGAAAAACTCAAGTCTCTCCTTCTTCTTCATTGTTGTAGGATCAATTCCCTTCAACAACTGGAATGTGGTTTTTCCTAAAGGAATATGGAGTCCAATAATAAGCTTCGAAGCATCTGTATATTCCAGTTGATTGGAAAGCAAAATATCATTCGGAAAGACTTTAGGTTCCTTTTCTTCTTTTTTTCCCTCTTGTTTTCCCGTCTGTTTTTTATCCTTCTTTTCTGTCTGTTCCAATCCAAACTCGTCATCCGGTGAATCTACAATATCTAAATCGGGATCATCATCAAGCAGATCAAATTCATCCAATTCTTCCAGTGGATCTGACGTTGTAGGGATATCTAAATCAAAGATTTCATCCGTGTCACCCGATTGGAATGCATCCAGACCTTTAGGTGCATCTGTTTGAAGTGGCGAACTTAATGTAATCGATGATACGGAGATAAGTTGTAGCTTCTTACGGACAACCTGTATTCTTGCCAATCGAAGTTGAGTATCGTCATAAGATATTCCAATGTATACTTTTTTTGACATCAGATAGTTTTGTTAAGTAATTGCTGAATACGGCTTTTATTATTTGCCTGGCTCACCGCTTCTTCACGACTGATTTTATTCAGTTCACTAAGTCTGTATAGATCCTGTTCAAGTGTATGCATACCGTATTGAGCGCCCTCATGCATCATTTGATAGATTTCTGAAACGTTATTATTTCTGATTGCAGCCGTAATGGGCGGTGTAGTAATCATGACCTCTTTTGCCAAAACCCGCTTTCCATCTATCGTTTTGACTAATTTTTGACTGATTACACAGGTAAGTACATCTGCCAGTCTCATTCTAACACGTTCTTGCTCTTCTTGTGCTGTTTCGCCGATAATTCTGTCAATACTCTCCATTGCAGATGCAGTATGAAGTGTAGAGAAAACTTTATGGCCTGAATCTGTGACTTCCAGTGCATTACGAATGGCAGCACTGTCTCTTAATTCTCCGATTACAATTATATCCGGATCCTGACGCATGGCCTGAACGATTCCATCTCTAAATGATCCAACATCACGGCCCACTTCTCTGTGCCTGATGATGCATTTTTTTGTGTGATGGATTAACTCAAGAGGAGAAGAGATGATGACAATATGTGCATTTACGGTTTGATTATTGGCATCAATGATTGTGTCTAATGTGGATGATTTACCTGAACCTGTAATTCCGGTAACCAGTGTAAGGCCGAATTTCAAATGATTTAGGCTCAATTGTCTGGCCACATTTGGATGCAGTTCTAAGCTACTGAACGGCCTGATTTCCGCCTCAATCTTTCTCATGTTCAAAGCCAGATGATCGAGATCGAAATAGGAAGAGGCCCGATAGCGTTCATTTTCATTATCAATGGATGTATAGGAGAAATCGAGACTTTTATCCCTGACTAAATGATCGATCTGTCTGTCACTCAACATGTTCAAAATCAGGAGAGTGTACTGATCATGAGTGAATTCCGGACCCCGTTCCCATGGTTTTTTCGCACCATGAATACGATACCATATTTTACCGGCACAACCATGTCCGCCAAGATCTATATCAGATGCGGTAAGAGTTGACATCTGCATTAAAAAAGTTTCTACATATTTCCTTAGCTCAAACCGAGTTTCAGAGTCATAAGAGGATAGTTTTCCCGCTATAAATTCAGCGCGATCAGGTCCGGCCAATTGAGCCGGAATTTGTTGAAGGTTTCTATCCAGGATGGATTTGATATGAGCAGTAGATGTTTCCATTAATGATCTTCAAGTGTAATTGCGATAACCTCATCGAAAGAGGTTAGTCCATTTATCATACGGAGCCGACCCGAAGCTCGCAGTGTGAGCATACCGTTTTTGATGGCATATTCCCGTAACATGGCTTCGTCGATCACCCCACCGGCATCAAAAATCATTTTTTTGATGTCATTGTCAAAATAGAGAGCTTCGAAAATTCCGACACGACCGCGGTATCCATTATTGCATGCATCACAACCGACAGGTTCATAAAATGTATGTTTCGCCATCTCTTCTTCAGAAAAACCGAGATTCAGAAATGCTTCCTGGCTCAGGTTTTGAACGGGTCGTTTACACTTATCACAAAGTCTTCGGATTAAACGCTGTGCCATCACCAGGTTAATGGCATTGGCAATCAAAAAGGGTTCCACACCCATTTTAAAAAGTCTGGATACAGCACTGGGGGCATCATTGGTATGGAGTGTTGAAAAGGTAAGGTGACCGGTATTCGCCATTTTAATGGCAATTTCTGCTGTTTTGAGATCCCGGATCTCACCTACAAGCACAATATCAGGATCATGACGAAGAATACCTCTCATCGCCTGATCAAAGGTCATGTTTTCAGAGATTTTCAACTGTCTGGCCCCTTTGATCAAATACTCTACAGGTTCCTCAATGGTAAGTACATTCACTTCGGGACTCATCACACTGTGCAGTGCAGCAACCAATGTTGTTGACTTACCGGAACCTGTAGGACCTGTAATAATGACAATTCCGGAAGGCTTATTGATGGCTTTTGTAAAATCTTCCTGAGCTTTTTCCTGTAAACCAAGTTTACCGAGGTCGGTGATCACTTTCCTGTCATCCAATACCCGAATAACGATAGACTCTAATTTTCTTTCAAATTCTTCCCCAACCATTGGCATAATAGAGACTCGATAACGGATATTGGTACCATCAATTTGGCGTTGAATAAAACCATCCTGTGATGAGTCTCTTTCAAATCGATCTACATTAAGGGTTTTATCCTTGATGACGGCTGATAAGGCTTCCGGTTTCACATTGGGTTGAGAATGCCACACTTTGAGCCTTCCATCCAATCTGAAAAGGATATCGGTGACATTACTTTTACCCGGGATAATATGAACATCACTGGCTCCTTTGCGAACGGCTTCCATCAACATTCCCTCAACCAGGGAATTGAGCATGCTTTTGTTGATTTCTGCGTCAAGTTCTTCTTCGTCTAATTCTTTCGGATCTTCGATTTCGGGATCTTCGAAATCGATTTCATCAAGAACTTTTAGATATTCATTTTTCTGCTTGTAAACACTTTGTATGATTTTCTCAACGGTTTCAAGCTTACAGTATGCCAGTTCATACATTTTATAGGGCAGATCTGCGGCAAGCTTGGAAATTTTTGGGTCTGTAGGATCAGAACAAGCAAGAATGATTAGATCTTTATCTGCTTTGAAAGGTACAGCACTCCTGTAGATCATATCCTCAACAATGCGTTCATCCAGACTTTCAAGAATTTCTCGTATGGATTCAATCAATTTTAGAGAGGGGAGTCCGCTTATTGCGAGTTCTCTGAAGGCGTAGATACCGGTGATGATCTGCATCACTTTATGGCGATCTGCACCCAGCTCTTTAATGAGGATATTACTAAAACTTCTTTTATCGTGATCCGGCTCATTTTCATGAATAGCAATCGCCGTCTGAAGTTCTTCTGCAGAAATAACACCTTTGCGCACTTATTTTTCACCCAAGCGATTGAGTCTGTCGCTTTGGTAGATGTTATTTTTGTCTGCAGATTTGATCGCTGAATTCATTTATTATAATTCTTAAAATGGTTTTAAAGAGTATTAATCACTCTGTTAACGTACGATCATTAATAATTGGGTTGAATCATGGCTCCTTCGGATGATACAATGGTAATAAAAATAAGCGCAACAAATATGAAAAGATTAACCACCAGATTGATCGTGCCAATGGCGGATTCCAGTTTGTAGGTTGTCTGTTTTTCATAATAATCGGCAAGTTGACCTGCATTCTCCTTTAGTGATCCTGATTCGGCTCCCAACCGAAACCGGCTCAGGGCACTTTTTGGGAATACATTGGATGCTTCCAATGCCTGAATCAAGCCTTGCCCATCTTCCAACATAAGTTTAATGGAAACCGTCTTTATTTGATGTTCAATGTAGCTGTTTCTACAAGCTTCAGCGGCTATTCGAATCACTTCAACATTTCTACCGGACCCACTATAAAGAGTATTAAAAACCCTTGCAAATATTTCAATACTGATTTTGTGCATCAGATCACCCATTACAGGCATTGTGATTAAAAATTTATCCAGCTTCCGGCGTCCTTTTGTGTTCTTCCACATAGCGACCAAAATGGATATTGGGATAGCGAATAGAAGAATGATCAGCACCCAATTGGCTTGGAGCCAATAACTTACTTCAAGAGTCGATGCCGTCATAGGAGGCAACATAATATCATACTCCAGAAACATTTCAGCCATCTTTGGGAAGATATAACCGACAAAAAAGAGCAAAACACCAATCACAGCTACTACGGTTACCATTGGCATCATCAGAGAACGCCTTAAATTTTTCTTAAAGTCTGCATCTCTTTCAATGAACTTCGCGGTGCTTTCAAAAACACTTGCCATATTCCCACTGGTAGAAGCCACTCCCAGCATGTAGGATGCAAATTGACCAAATACATGCTCATGTTTACCGTACACTTCCGTACTCTCTTTACCATCTCGAAGATCTTTCTGAATGGTTTTTATGACGCTCTTCATGGTTTTGTGAGCGGTATCTTCGTAGAGAAGTGTCAGAATCTGATCAAAAGGGAGTCTTTGGCGCAACAGATCGGCAGATAATCTGATAAAAGTGACGATTTCATCGCCCGGGACAGAACCTTTAAAGCTGAACCATTTACGTCTGACATAATCGACCTTATAGCCCATTTTTTTCAGGGCTCTTTCTACTTCTTCCGGCTTATACGCATCCTGTTCACCGTCAATGGCTGCCTGGCCATTTTTTTTGACTCTGTAGAGGTAGGTTTTTTTCTCGTCTATAGCTTGCACTTTCAGAGAGCGAGCCAGAGCGGCACGTTGAACTCTTTTTTTGGCATCTGACTTTGAAGGGGCTTCAAATTCCCTTTGAATCAGTTTGCCCTGGCTTGTTCTGGCCTGAAATCTAAAAAGTGGCATAGAGACCTGCTTATTTAGTCACGAAAGATAATAATCTACTGAAATTTATATCTGTAGGTAGCGGTTAAATCCCGGTCAAAGAATATATATAATAGATAAACTGTGCTTAAATGAGAAAAAAACAGGGCCGAAGCCCTGTTTTTAATGTAAGTAGTATGATTGGAGGTTGATGGTAACTTACTCCGGAACAACTTCAGCGCCAGGTAAAGTTGGCCAACCTATAACCCATTGACCATCTACTCTGGCAATTGTAGCTACAATATCGTCTGTACCACTAGTCGGTACTGCTGTGATTTGGAATTGAGCTTCTGCAAGTCCACCAATAGAATAAGTGCCGTTTTCATTAACTACTGTTGTACCTACTAGTTGACCTGGAATGTTTAGTCGGGGTAATAATGCAGTTGCATCCAGAGTTGTGAAATCCTGATTTGCACCATCCATCATTGCCGGTCTGGTCCAGATAGCTTGTGCTTGAGCAGCGGCACCTAGTATATCTTGACGTACCGCATCGCGGTTCGCTTCTTCTGTTGCAGTTCCGAAAACATTGAATGCTACCAATGTTGCGATACCCACCAGAATTGTTACCAATATTACGAGTAGTAATTGTTGTTGTCCCATTTTATATCACCTTTGTTATGTTAATTAATTGTTTTGTATCAGTCCAATTATGTAGAGCCCTGAATATTATAAAATAAACTCGTTTGTTAATGACTACACTAACTCTACAAATCTATTTCTACAAAACATAAAATATTAAAATAATTTAATATTCGTAAGACGAACATTAAGGATTATTAATATTAGATCAAAATTTCTTTTGGGATGTTTTGTATAACAGTCAGAATGTCAACCGTTTTCATTATTCATTGCAAGAATGTTTAACAAAAAACGCATAAAAGAACGTTTGAGCGTTGTTTGTCTAAAGGATGCAATAAATATGAAATTGTTACAAAAATTTAATTGATCCACATTTTCAGAAGGATATACGTAATCCGGATCGTCTCGGATTGGTTTATATTACTTTTATTCTAAATGTTGAATAATCAGCTTAAAAATGAGTAAAAAGCGATAAACATTTGCAGTAGATAGTCGTATTTTCAAGGGAATCTTTGAATAAATATTTATATGACAGTACAGAAACAAGAAAAACAGAGCAATATTAGAAAAACGACTCTTGAGAGTGGTTTAAAAGTTGTAACTGAAAAAATTGAGAGTGTTAAAAGCGTATCTGTTGGCATTTGGGTAAAGACAGGAAGTCGAAATGAATCTGAGCAACAAGCCGGAATCACGCATTTTCTGGAGCATATGCTTTTTAAAGGGACTGAAAAAAGAAGTGCTTTTGATATAGCACAGAGTATGGAGTCGGTCGGTGGATATCTAAATGCCTTCACCTCCACTGAGTATACTTGTTATTATGCCAGGTGCCTGGACAGTAAAATCGAAAGTGCAGTCGAAGTTCTAAGTGATATGGTAAAGAACTCTCAATTTCCTGAGGAAGAACTTGAAAAAGAGAAAAAAGTCGTTCTCGAAGAGATGAAGATGTACAAGGATAGTCCGGATGATGTCGTTTTTGAGGAGTTTAGTGGTCAAATCTTTAAGAATCATCCGATCGGCAGACCCGTTATAGGATTTGAAGAGACAGTGAAATCATTTACCCGGCAGGATCTATTCGATTATATGGCCAATCGATATCAACCGGATAATCTATTGGTCGCGGTTGCCGGTCATGCCGAACATGATGAACTATTAGATATAGTCCGAGATCAACTGGATTATCATCAAAATGGGAACACTCTTCATATAAAACAACCCCTGATCCCATATGAAGTTACAAGCCAAACGATTACAAAACCGATTGAGCAAACTCATATGATTATGGGGCGCCGGGCATTGAATTTTGAACATCCGGATAAATATCTTCTGCTTTTAGCCAATACAGTATTGGGTGGAGGCATGAGTTCCAGACTCCATCAGAATGTGAGAGAGAAGTATGGATATTGCTATAGTATCAGTCCATTTAATCAGTCTTATGTCGATACCGGTCTGTTTGGGGTCTATACCGGAACAGATATTGACTATGTTGATCATGTGAGAGAATTAATCAATGTTGAATTCTTACGAATGAAAAATGAAAAGGTCGGTGAAAAAGAACTCAGTGAAGCAAAAGCTCAACTGAAAGGAAAATTACTGCTCTCGCAAGAGAACACTAGTAATCGCATGACTCGTTTGGCAAAAAGTGAAATCTATTTTAATCGATTTGTGACTTTGGATGAGTTGGTGGAAAATATTGATGCGGTGACATCTGAGGAATTACAGAGATTCTCCGATGAATTTTTTGATCCGACCCAATTCTCGGAAACACTACTGATTCCCGAATCGAAATAATTTTCAACAGAATAAAAGAGAAAGACAGAACACATTTAATATGACTTATATCAACCATCTATCTGATCATCAAGACGAAGTCGTAACCCTTAAAGGTTGGATTTATAATATTAGAAACAGTAAAGCGATTCATTTTCTCGAAGTACGAGATGGCACAGGTCTCTGCCAGTGTATCGTTTCTGCTGATGAAGTCTCTGAAGAAATATTTGAAGCAGCCGGTTCATTAAAACAGGAGAGTTCACTGGAAATAAGCGGCAAAGTTGTTAAAGATGATCGGAGTATCGGAGGTTATGAGCTTCACGTTACGGATCTGAAGATTATACAGATAGCGGAAAACTACCCGATTACGCCTAAAGATCATGGAGTAGAATTTTTAATGGAAAACAGACATTTATGGTTGCGTAGCCAGCGTCAGTGGGCCGCTATGCAAGTCCGGAATACAATTCAATATGCCATTCATACTTTTTTCCAAAAAGAGGGTTTTGTGCAAATGGATGCCCCTATTTTTACAGGGAATGCAGCAGAGGGAACCACAACTCTTTTCGAGACTGATTATTTTGATGAGAAAGCATACCTGACTCAAAGCGGGCAGCTTTACGGAGAGGCCATGGCGATGGCGCATGGAAAGATCTATACATTCGGACCCACCTTCAGGGCTGAAAAAAGTAAAACCCGGCGTCATCTTACAGAATTCTGGATGATTGAGCCTGAAATGGCGTTTTATGATCTGGATATGAATATGGCGTTGGCAGAAAAGATGCTTAAATACATCGTCCAAACC
>JAGXIS010000170.1 GCA_024635465.1 Bacteroidota bacterium
CAATGGGACCTTGAAAAAGGCTTGATCCAGAAGACCCGTGAGATGAAACAGGCGATTGAAACAGCCCGAAATGAAGCTGAAAAAGCAGAGCGTGAAGGTCACTGCGAAAAGGTAGCTAAATTGCGTTATGGCACCATTGCTCAACTCGAAAATGAGATGATTGAGACCAAGAAAGAATTGGACGATATTCAGCAAAATAATTCACTCCTGAAAGAACAGGTGGAGGCTGAAGAGATTGCGGATATAGTTTCCCGTTGGACAGGAATCCCCGTAAATAAGATGTTATCGAGTGAGCGTCAGAAGTTGCTAAAACTGGAAGAAGAACTTCATAAACGTGTGATAGGTCAGGATCAAGCTATTGAAGCCGTCTCAGATGCCGTACGCAGAGCCAGAGCCGGTCTGCAGGATGAAGAGCGACCTATTGGGTCATTTATGTTTCTTGGGTCTACAGGGGTCGGTAAGACAGAACTAGCCAGGTCACTGGCCGATTTTCTCTTTAATGATCAAGATGCTATGATTCGGATCGATATGAGTGAATATATGGAGAAGCATAGTGTAAGCAGACTCATCGGAGCTCCACCCGGATACGTAGGATATGATGAGGGTGGTCAGCTCACTGAGGCAGTTCGAAGGAAACCCTATTCAGTTGTATTACTCGATGAGATTGAGAAAGCGCATCCTGATGCTTTTAACATTCTACTACAGGTTTTGGATGATGGACGCCTGACAGATAACAAAGGTGTAACCGTTAATTTTTCCAATACGATCATTATCATGACCAGCAATATTGGATCACACCTTATTTCGGATGAGATCGATAAAAGTGGCGGAGAAATGAATCGGGAAACCTATCAAAATTTGCAGGATCAACTTATTGAGTTATTGAGGAAAACAATTCGTCCTGAATTTTTAAACCGAATCGATGATGTAGTCGTATTTCATCCGCTCGACCAGCGACATATCCGACAAATTGTGGATATTCAACTGCAAAGAGTTGATAAAATGCTTCATAAGAACAAAGTATCACTATCTGTTTCAGATCAGGTTAAAGATTGGCTGGCTGTGAGAGGTTATGACCCTGTTTATGGGGCCCGGCCGTTGAAGCGGGTCATTCAAACTCAAATCGTAAATCAGCTGGCTAAACAGCTGATTCAGCGTGAAGATGAAACAGCAGGCATTGAATTTGAAGCCACGATTAGCAAAGATGCTAACCAGCGTGAATTCGCTGAAGTCTACAGCGATGCAGATAAATGGGCAGATTAAGATATCAACATCTCACTGAAATGCAACAGGTTACGGAGAATTATACATTTGAAAAAATTTAACTGGAAAAGTATAAGGATTAATCAAGAAGCCGATCCGGATTCAGTCCTTTCAATTCATCCTTAACAAAAAGTCGTCCTTTACGAACCAAGTCATCATCCAGATAAACATCGGCGCCAATACAGACCAAATCCCAATGAATATTACTGCTGTTACCGTTGGATGCGATTTCGTAGTCTTTTCCCAAAGTGAGATGATTGGACCCATAAATCTTCTCATCAAAAAGGATGTCATACATTGGGTTTTTGATAACCGGATTGAGGCCAAAACTGAACTCCCCAAATCGACGAGAACCTTCATCGGTGTCCAGGATCTCTTTCAAAGCATCATTGTTTGAAGAGTCAAAATCAACAACCACTCCATCCTTCACTTTCAACTTTACAAATTCAAAAGGTTTTCCCTGATAAACAGAAGGTGCATAGCTGATTTCCCCATTCACCGAATCAATAATCGGTGATGAGAAAAGTTCACCATCAGGGATATTTCGTTTACCAAAACAGGGAATCCAATTCTGATCTTTGACCGAAAATTCTATATCGGTGCCTACACCCTTTAGATTGATAGTATCGGTTTTTCTGAGAAGTGCTTCCAGAGGTTTCATGGCATTTTCGAGTTTACCATAGTTGAGTAAACAGGCATCGTAGTAGAACTGATAAAAATCTGATGTTGTCATTTTTGCATTCATTGCAAATGCTGCTGATGGATAACGAAGAACCACCCATCTGGTATGATCAACCCTCTGTTTGAAATGAACAGGCTTCAGAAAATTTTTAGAGTAGGCACTATTGGCTTCACTTGAAACAGAAGAGTTCTCATAAATATTTTCTGCAGCTCGTATTCCGATAAATGCATCCATCTGTTTCATCAATGGAAGCTGATCCACCGTCGCCTGGTGTTCCCAAAATGTTGCATCACCTCTCTCAAGTAAAATTCTATTGGTTTCTGAATCTTCAATTTTTACAAATGGATGGGCACCTATAGCTCGTACAGCATCAACCAGCGCCCGAACTAATCCAATTCCATTTAACCCCACCAGCTGAATCATGATGTTTTCATCAGATTTTAATTCTGTACTGTGTTGAAGGAGTTGTTGGGCTAGCTTTTTGTCTTCCAGTGATATCATGAGTTTTCTACAATTATAATTCTATGATTTGATCACAAAGTTGTAATTCCTGTTCAATATTAGATGCCAGAACAACCATATGATTGGGTTCTCTAAACTTATTTACAATTTTTTCAATCAGATCTCGACCCTCAGCATCCAGGTTTGAACCCGGTTCATCCAGAAAAAGGATGTTGGGATTGTGTAAAAGGGCTGAAACCAATTTAATTCTCTGTCTTTGTCCGGTGGATAAGTCCCCATAAAATTGATCTGTAAGCTCAAGAGCATTTGCCTCTTTGAGAGTTTCCTCTGTAATGGCTCCGTTTTTATTCTCAGCAGATCTTAATTTTAGGATGAAATTCAAATTTTCATTGACGGTTAATTCCTCATAGAGCTCAACATAAGGAGCTGCATAACCGGAGTGATTCCGTAAATCATTTTTTGTCAGCGTTTTATCGTCCAGTTTCCAGATTATATCTCCACGATTGGCTTTTAATAAGCCTGAGAGGCATCTAAGCAGTGTTGATTTTCCCGATCCATTCACACCTGCAATTCCGATAATCGACGATTTGGAGGAGAAATTAAGATCTGATATTACATTCTCCTTCTCAAAATGTTTGTAGAGTGAAGTAACTTCGAGCTCAATCATTGATACCAGCGGCCTCTGTTTTACTCAAAAAATAATTAATTTGAGTATTCTGAATTTTCTAAGATACCGTAAATATGATAACTTACAGATGATTCTAATATAAGTCATCTTCGATCTCAATATCTATGGAAAAGATCATTACTACGATAGGTACCCAACTACTCTCAAAGCTTTCTAAAGACCGGAAATATTATACTCAAAAAAATCTGTCTGACTATGGTTTCCCACAATTTTTAATCAAAAGGATTACTTTTCATCTTGTAAATGAATTGAGGGGTGAATTTACACTTCCCGGGGAAGAGTGGTTGAATAGGGAATCCGACGAATTGCTGGCGGAGTGGGCGGAATTGCAGAGAACGATTAAGAGAGAGATTCATCTCCCTGCATATTTAGCAGAGGAAATTATTAAAAAGTCTGTAAAGGAATGTGTTGGCATGACCATACAGCCCCGTAAAGTGATCCCAGAGTTGTTGTTTGAAGATCGTAATGAAATGGACTCCAATCAGCTGACTGAGTATTCATCAGCCATTACTGTAAACAGATTTTTGGTATGGTCTATGATTCGCTATATGGAGAAGAAAAACAGAGAATCATTGAACCTTACAGATGCAGCCCGGATTTTAGAGTCGATTGAAAGTAAAATTGTTGAAAACTATCATCCCCTCAACTGGCTCTCATTGGTAAAACCACTTTATGAACTTTCCGGAAGTACCGTTCATAGTGATCTTTTTCGGCGATTTTTTGAGCACAAAGGCAAGAATCATATTGCCAAGGAATTTGATCTGATAGACGATGAAATTAAGGAAAGTCGTTTTATTGAGATTTTGAGCTCACCCAATTCAATTCATGTTGAAGGGTACAAGGATGATCAACAGACTCTATTCCAGGAAGAGGATGAAGGTGGTGCTGTTGGAGCTGAAGAATCGAATAAAGATCGGATTGAAAAACAGGATGAAATGATCGAGGATCTATCTGATGACACACCGATTTTTCAAACATTTAGAGAAGAGTCTGTGGCGGATTCTGATGAGTGGGAAGAAGATATTGAAGGGGATTTGGTATTAGAATCTGAAGAGGATGATAAGGAAGATATTGAAGAGGAGGTAGTTTTAGAATCTGAAGAGGATGATAAGGAAGATATTGAAGAGGAGCCGGTCTTAGAATCTGAAGAGGATGAAGAAGAAGATATTGAAGAGGAGCCGGTCTTGGAATCTGAAGAGGATGAAGAGGAAAATATTGAAGAGGAGCCGGTCTTGGAATCTGATGAGGATGAAGAGGAAGATATTGAAGAGGAGCCGGTCTTAGAATCTGAAGAGGATGATGAAGAAAATGATGATGATAAAAATCTTACGAAAGAGGATCAATCTGAACTGAAGGATGAGATTGAAGTGAAGCATGTGTCAGGTACGGAAGAGGATAATGAATTAGTAGATATTCAAGATGAAGAGTTGAGAGCTCCGTGGGAGGAAGAAGAGGAAGAGGAAGAGGATTCATTTACTTTTATTAGGCATGATCATGAAGAAGAAGATTCTTCCGAATTTGAGCCAAAAGAATTAGATAAAGAAGAAGGAGCTGCTGATGAAGATGATCAAGAAGAGGTCATTGAGGAAGAAAAAGAGATTTCTAAAAAGGAAGAGCCTGTTTCTGATGCCGCATTGCTTGAGATAGATGATGAAGAGGATGAAGAGGACTCTTCACTGCTCAATCGATTTATGTTTGATGATACTGATACCGAAGAAACATTGGGTAAAATGGGATCTGAAAGGAATAAGAAAGTGACTACCATTTATGATGAATTAAATCTGGTAAGGAACGATGCCAGACCGGAATCGATGGATCTGTTTGGAACATTGAATACACCTGATATTAAAAAGAAAACATCGAAATTTAAGTCGGATGATAAGAGTTCAGATTTCGAAAAAAAGGAATCGGATAACATCCGGAAATTTTCAGACCTTAAAGAGTCTGAGAGTGAGAAAGATTTAAATGATACTGAAGTTCCTATGTGGAGATCTTTTTTAGAAAGGGATGAAAATGATGCAAAATCGGCATTTCAATTTGATGATGAGTCAGAGGGTAATGAAGGAGGAATGGAGATTGAAGATTCTGATGAAAAATTGGATGAAGATGGCTTTATCGAGGAGCCGATTTATGATTTTACAAAAAGGGAAGTTGATTTGGATGATAAAATCGGTGATTTGAGTAATTGGATGAAGGATGTTAGAGAGACGTTTATAGAAGATCTTTTTGGTAATTCTGAAGACGCCTATGAACAAGCTCTTTCTGATATTATGGAATTTGATGATTGGAAAAATGCGTCCAAATATATAGAAAAAGAGATTTTTACAAGAAATCGAATTGATGTATATGATGAGATTGCAGTTGACTTTACTGATCGCTTACATTCCTATTTTATCGAAAATAAATCCTAAAGATTTTTAATAAACTCCACACATGGAAAGAAAAGAGAAAAATCAGAACCTCTTGCATCTCAGGGAATTATCAAAAGAAGGAGGTGGTAAAGAGAGGATTGAAAAGCAGCATGATAAGGGGAAATTGACAGCTCGTGAGCGCATTAACATTCTTGTTGACAGAGATAGTTTTGTTGAGATTGACACATTTGTGACTCATCGAAGTTCAGCTTTCGGCTTGGATAAGCAGAAAATTCCGGGAGATGGCGTGGTGACCGGATTCGCTAAAATAGAAGGCGGGCCGATCTATCTGTTTAGCCAGGATTTTACAGTATTTGGAGGATCCCTCTCCGAGACCCATGCTCAGAAAATATGCAAAGTGATGGATCTTGCCCTGAAAAATGGGGTTCCGGTCATTGGTTTAAATGATTCAGGGGGGGCACGAATTCAAGAGGGAGTCGACTCTCTTGGAGGTTATGCAGAGGTCTTTTGGCGTAACTCCATGGCATCGGGAGTGGTGCCTCAAATATCAGCTGTTATGGGTCCGTGTGCCGGTGGCGCTGTTTATAGTCCGGCGCTTACAGATTTTATCTATATGGTCAAAAACAGCAGTTACATGTTTGTTACAGGTCCCAATGTGGTGAAGACTGTAACTCATGAAGAGGTTACTTCTGAAGAATTGGGTGGAGCAACAACGCACGGCAGTAAATCCGGAGTCGCACATTTTACGATGGATAATGATGCGGTCTGCCTTCAAAGTATCCGAAAACTGCTCTCCTATCTGCCTCAGAATTGTGAGGAAAAAGCACCGACTATAAAGAGTGTTGAACCGAATAAAGCTAAAGCGGATTCACTTGACAATCTGGTTCCCTTGAATGCGAATAAACCCTACGATATCAAAGATGTAATCGATGGAGTCATGGATCAGAATTCCTTCTATGAAGTTCATGAGCATTATGCTGATAATTTGGTCGTTGGTTTCGCCAGGCTGGATGGGCGATCTGTCGGAATCGTAGCCAATCAACCATTGGCACTTGCCGGAGTACTTGATATTGACGCATCCTTAAAAGGAGCACGATTTGTTCGTTTTTGTGACGCATTTAACATCCCTTTGATTGTTTTTGAGGATGTACCGGGTTTTCTGCCGGGTACAGATCAAGAGTGGGGTGGTATTATTAAGCATGGTGCAAAATTACTCTATGCGTTCTGTGAAGCAACGGTTCCTAAAATGACAGTAATTACTAGAAAGGCCTATGGGGGAGCCTATGATGTAATGAACTCAAAACATATCAGGGCAGATTATAATGTAGCATGGCCTACGGCTGAAATTGCGGTCATGGGGACAAAAGGGGCTGTTGAAATCATATTCAGAAAAGAGATCGAAAAAGCAGAAAACTCAGAAAAAAAACAGAAGGAACTTGAGGATAGTTACAAGGATGAATTTGCTCATCCCTATAAAGCAGCAGAGAGAGGTTTTATTGATGATGTGATATTGCCATCAGAAACCCGCGAGAGATTAATCAAGGCTTTTGAATTATGTCAAAACAAAGTAGATCGTGTTCCAAAAAGGAAACATGATAATTTACCGCTGTAGATGAATGTGGATCAGCTTGAATCGGTCCATTAGCCCGGATAACCACCGGCGATATAATCTTTCAAAGAGTCGATTTCAAACTTTTGCTCATCAATCACAGATTTCACAACATCACCTATAGAAATTACACCCACAACTTTTTCATTTTCCATGATCGGTAAATGCCTGATTTTTTGATTGGTCATGATTCTCATACAAGTGTTCAGGTCATCTCCCGGTTCCACTTTGTAAACTTTACTCGTCATGATTTCTCGAACAAGAGTGGTTTTCGACTGTTTTCCCATCAATATGACTTTATCCCTATAATCTCTTTCTGAAATAATGCCTGAGAGATTTCCACCATCTATTACAAGAAGGGCACCGATTTTCAAATTAGACATGCTTTTGATAGCATTGAATACGGTTTCATCAGAAGTAACAGAGTATATATCACTCCCTTTTTGGTTAATTATATCTTTTACTTTCATAATAAACTGATTAGGTTGAGTACTATCTGTAATAAAAAGTATTTGATATCAAAATCAAATAATTAGCTTAAAAGAGTGTAGAGTAATTTTAAACAGCGATTTTTACAGTAGATCGTTTAGCCAATGAACAAACATAAAGAGGGAATTGATTTAAATGAGCCTATTTGACAATCAGGAAGATGAGGGATTCAGTAGGAAAGAGAATAGCGAGTCTCAGCCGCTTGCAACCCGGATGCGTCCACGTTCATTGGATGAGTTTAAAGGTCAGGAACACCTTGTAGGTGAGGGAAAAATGCTCAATCGAATGATACAAAGTGGCGTTATCGGATCATTGATTCTATATGGCCCCCCAAGTTCAGGCAAAACAACGTTAGCTCATGTCATATCCAGAGAGATAGATGCTCGATTCGAAGTAATTAATGCGGTTTTGGATGGAATTAAGGAGTTACGGGTAGTAGTCAAAAAAGCGGAATATCAAAAGAAAGCAACCGGTAAGAAAACGATACTTTTTGTTGATGAAATCCATCGCTGGAATAAAGCACAACAAGATGCATTATTGCCACATCTGGAATCCGGTATTATCACATTGATCGGCGCAACAACAGAGAACCCATTCTATTCGCTGGTGAGCCCGCTACTTTCCAGGTGTCAGCTTTTTGAACTCTATCCTCTCACGAAGGAGAATGTTATAGAGATGATTGATGATACCATGGGGGATGATGTAAGAGGCCTCGGATTTATCAAAATAGATCTGACTGCTGAAGCTAAAGATCATTTTGCAGAATATGCAGGGGGAGATATTAGAAATGCATTAAATGCACTTGAAATAGCAGCTTTATCTACACCGAAGAATGAGGATGGATCGGTAAAAATCACTCTTGAGATTGCAAAACAATCGATACAGAAACGGAGTGTTAAATATGATGGGTCGGGTGATGAACACTATCATTATGCTTCAGCTTTTATTAAGTCGATGAGAGGGTCTGATCCGGATGCAGCACTCTACTGGATGAGTGCAATGATGGAAGGAGGTGAAGATCCGAACTTTATATTCAGAAGAATGTTAATTTTTGCATCTGAAGATGTGGGAATGGCAGATCCATATGCAATCACAGTTGTCCATTCATCTCAAGAGTCATTTCTAAAAACAGGAATGCCTGAAGGATTCTATTTTTTGGCTCACGCCTGTATCTTTCTATCGCTTAGCCCTAAGAGTAACAGTACAAATGCCATCTTTGATGTTAATAACGAAATTCAGAAAAAGGGAGTAGGTGAGGTGCCTCCTCATTTGAAAGACAAAACGGCGAATAAACTGGTTTCAAGATATCTGGATATTGGAAATGCATCAGATGAATATAAATATCCGCATCAATATGATCATAACTGGATAAATCAAAACTATTTACCGGATTCATTAAAGGGAAAATCATGGTATAAAGGTGGTTCTGAGGGGAGAGAAGCCAGTTTATTAAAGCGGTTGAATGAAATTCGCAGGCGTAAGGATCAGTAAATACTTAAAAAAATAATTGCCCGGAATTATCCATTCCGGGCAATTGAGTATTGGAGCTATTGCTCGATGTCTACCATAACATGAGTTCTTACTTCATAATTTAATATTAACTTGAATAAATATAAGGCTGAAACAAGAAGTAAACAAATAAATTTAGGATAAAATTACTTAATACATATAAAATTAAGTTAAATAGACTAGAAAAGCGCTTTTATTTAATTAAATAATTCTGGTTTCGATTCAAAATCCTACCTTTATGGTTTGGAATTATTTTCATTTAAGCTCCGTTCTTTTAACTGGTTTAACACTGATCAAATGAACGTCATGAAAATTCATATTTTATCATCTACAGACAGATCCGGTTCTAATGCTCTAAAGGTTTCCAAGTATGCTAAAGGAGTTATGAGTAAGAGCAGTGATGTAGAGATATTTAGTCTTGAGGATTATCCATTGCATGATGTTGTGGGGGGTAAATATGGGAAGGAGATAGAGTCTGTAAAATCCTTTAACGATCAATTTTTGAGCGCAGATGGCTTTCTTTTTGTCATACCGGAATATAACGGGGGATTCCCGGGTATTTTGAAGGTATTTTACGATTATCTTCCTTTTCCAAAAGCATTCCAACGAGTGCCTGTGAGTTTGATTGGAGAGGCTGCCGGTGCATTTGGGGCCTTACGACCTGTAGAACAGTTTGCACAATTACTTTCTTATAGAAATGCACATATCTTCCCGGATAGTATGTACATTCAGCGAGTTAATGACTCATTTGATCCGGAAGATGGATTGAAGTCCGAAAAACTTCAGAAGCTTCTCCTGAGGCAACTGAATGACTTTACTGATTTTGTACGAAAATTGAGTGAGATCTAGTTGATTTTAAGCATATAACCGACCCCGTGCAGAGTTACCAGATATCTTGGATCGTCCGGATTTATTTCTACTTTCGCACGTAATTTTGAGATGTGTACATCAACTGTTCTGGTATTGGTGCTGTATTCATATCGCCATACTTTTTCAAGTAGATCATCTCTTGAGATGGGCTGGTTGGCATTAGACAATAAGTACTCTATGATCTCAACCTCTCGGGTAGATAGTTCTTCAACAGAATCATCCGGTTTATAGACCCTGGATTCATTCAGATCAATTTTAACCTTACCCAATTTCAGTATTTCTACAGGACCCGATTTTGAATAGGCATTTGCTCTTCGGAGTCGCGCAGTAATTCTTGCCAAAAGTTCCTTTACACCAAAAGGTTTTGTGATATAGTCATCAGCCCCAATATTCAGTCCCGTTACCTTATCAATCTCCTGATCTCTTGCTGTGAGCATAATGATCGGAAAAGTATATTTAAGTCTGCGAATCTCCTCACAAATTTCATATCCGTTACGATTGGGAAGCATTAAATCCAATATCATTAAATCAGGTTCTGTGCTCTTCACTGCATCTAAAACATCATTACCATCCGAGACAACGACCACCTCATAATTTTCAGCTTCAAGGGTATCCTTTAGGGTAAAAACTAAACTGGGTTCATCTTCTACGATGAGAATCTTTTTAGAGTTTTCAGGCATATTCTTCCTTCGTTACTTTACCGTTTAATTTGGATTTCTGATTTCTCTTTTCGGATTGTGGAGCCTCATAATTACCCGTAATAGGTCTGAAATAGACCGAGAACTCAGATCCATAGCCCGGTTCACTCTTCACACTAATTGTACCCCCATTTAGTTCGACTAAATTTTTGACGATAGACAATCCCAAACCATGTCCTTTAATTTTTGATGTCATCGAGTTTTCAACTCGATAGAACTTTTTAAAGATATTTTTTTGCAGTTTTTTAGGAATCCCCACCCCGGAATCTCTAATCGAAAAACCGGCAGTCTTATCTGATGCAATCAGGTCTATGGTAATAGACTTATTATTACTGCTGTATTTGATACTGTTTTCAACAAGGTTGCCGAGAATTGTTTCCACATGTTCTGAATCAACCAGTATCATGGGTAGTTTGTTACTTCTGTTGATCGTAAAATTGAATCCTTTATTCTCAACATACTCCTTATTTTTTTCAAAATAATCGTTAACAAGTTCATCCAATTGATGAGCAGAAGAGTTCACGACTGTCTGACCTGAGTCAACTTTAGCAACATCCAACAATTGATCAATCATTTTTCTCAATCGTACGGCTTCCTGATAAATATGTTCTCCATAACTTTTCAAACTATTTCCATCAGAAATCCTGCCATCGGAGATATTTTCTCCCGCGGCCTGCATCACGGCCAGTGGTGTTTTCAATTCATGAGTTACATTTGCGAGAAAAGCAGTTTGTCTCTGTGTGAATTCCCGCTCTTTTTGTGCATTGATGAAGATGAAAAAGAGAGCTCCAACAAGCACAAATACTGCAAATCCCAATACGATCAAATTTCTGTTTAGTGAAGCTTGTGTGGCAGCAACCGTTGGGGATTTTAGAAAAGTGGCATCCAGAGTCCAATTTTCCAGAAACCCGGGAAAACGCTGTCTGATGTTTACAATTTCACGACTAAACTTATAATCTTCACTGCTGCTTAATAGAATTTCATCTTGCATCCAATCTCGTAACCATACCACTAAGCCGGATTCTTCCGGTGATCCAAATTTTGATTCTAATGCAGGTTGTAAAATCCTATCAAGGAGATAATCTCTATTGATAACAAAATTTATATGTCCCATTACTGAGTTATCACTCAGGTTGATTAATGCTGA
>JAGXIS010000171.1 GCA_024635465.1 Bacteroidota bacterium
CTGCAAGAGTGTGGTTGTTACCATCCGGCAGTGGAAAGATTCCCGGAATACCGATTCTGCTCCAACCAAGGTTTTCATAAGATGCACGACTGTGATTGAAAAGTTCATTACCGTATGTAAACTGAAACATTACATTCAGGTCAAATCCTTTGTAGGTTAAGGTGTTTGCCCATCCGCCAAAGAAGTCGGGTTGTGCATTACCCACCGTTCTTCTATCGCCGGAATCGATAATTCCATCCCCATTTTCATCAATCCAAAGCATGTTTCCGGTTGCCGGATCTACTCCTTCATGATCGATCAGATGAAATGTGCCCATTGGCTGTCCTTCGGAAAGAATGTGAGAATCGTTAAGGATTTGATCGTCAACAACGAGTTCAAGCACTTCATTTTGGATGAAGGAGATATTAAAGCTTGAAGTCCATGATAGATCACGCCCGGATAAGATGGCTCCTCGAATGTCAAATTCGAAACCTTTATTCTCAACCTTTCCAACGTTTTCCGTAACACTGGAGAATCCGGAGATACCGGGAATGAGTCTGTTTAGGAGGAGGTCCTCAGTTGTTTTAATGAAGTAATCCGCGCTAATGTTTAAGCGGTCTTCAAAAAGGCCGATGTCGACACCTACATCTAACTGTTTTGTGCTTTCCCATGTTAGGTCAGCATTGCTCAACTGTGTAGCAACCAATGTTGGCGTGGATCTATAGTCTGAAACGCCAAAAAGTCCTCGGGAAGCAAAGTTACCAATCCCTTCCTGATTTCCGGTTATACCGAAACTGACTCTTGGTTTCAACTCAGAAAAGATTTGTTGATTCTCCATGAAACTTTCATTGGTCATTCTCCAGGCAATAGAACCGGATGGAAAGAATCCATAGCGGAAGTTATCACCAAATCGAGAGGACCCGTCAAGCCGACCTGTTGTCGTAAAAAGGTACCTATTATCATAAGAGTAATTACCACGGAAGTAATAGGATGCGAGTCCCCAGCCTGATCCTGATGTAGAAGCAGAAGTTACCTGCGAAGCTACACTTAACTTGGTAAATTGATCACTCGGAAAACCCTGAGCATTGATTGAAGAGAAGTTTCGGCTTGAAGATTGAAAGGAAGTACCAACCAGTGCATTCACACTGTGTTTTTCGCCAATGGTATTCACATAGGAGAGATAATTTTCAATTAACCATGTGAAATCCTGAGTCGTGAAGTAACTTCCAAATCCGTTACTTTGGGAATTTTGCGACTCCCTTGAGATGATCGGAGTGTACGCTTCATCGTCCAAATTTGTATAATCGATCGACAATGATGACCTGAATGAGAGTTCATCTGTGATCGATGCATTTCCAAAAATGGTACCTAGACCACGAACAGTTCGAGTGAATCGTGAGTACTCATTGGCAATAAGTACCGGATTATCAAGCATCCACCATCCAAAATATGCAAATGGATCAGCATATGAATCGTCCTCCTCATAAACCGGCATCAAAGGGTCACCAGCCAATGCATTAATAACAACACCATAAAGGGAGTTATCATTAATTGTTCTGTCCTGAATGGTTCTGTTAAGCGTGATATTGGCACCAAAATCGAGCCAATTAGTCACCTCAGTATCCAGGTTTACACGGCCACTGATCCGTTCAAACCCGGTACCAATCTGTACACCTTCCTGATCATAATACCCCAAAGATGTAAAGTATCGCGTTTGATCCGATCCACCGGATGCCGTTAACTCGTAGTTGGAAAGTGCAGATGTTCTAAAAATTTCGTCATACCAACGGGTATTTTGAATGTCCGGGTCGTTTGGATCGTAACCCCAGATATCAGAAACGTGAGTGTCTGTGTAGTTTGTTCCAAGATCCCTGTTATCTTGAATGGCTGCGTCATTCATCATACCCAAAAATTCATGAGAGCTCATCATATCCACTTCATTGGTAATATCCTGGAAGCCGGTGTACATGTTGAATCCGATTTTGGATGTTCCCGCTTCACCACGTTTAGTCGTGATCAAAACCACTCCATTTGCACCTCTTGAACCATAGATCGCGGTCGCAGAGGCATCTTTTAGAATTTCAATGGATGCGATATCATTTGGGTTCAGATCTGCAAGTGAGTTCGTTGACTGTCCACCGGAGAATAGACCGGATAGGTCTTCAGCGATAATAGGTACGCCATCGATGACATAGAGAGGCTCACTACTTGCGGAGAGAGACGTTTGTCCACGGATATTGATGGTAATGCCGGCCCCAGGAGTACCGGATGGACTGCTTACAAAAACACCGGAAGCCCGACCCTGAAGGGCAGCGTCTAAACTGGCAACCGGTTGATTTTCAATTTCGTCTGCAGAAATGCTGGCAATAGAACCGGTTAGGTCACTTCTGGTTTGAACACCATATCCAACCACAACCACTTCACTCATTAACTGCTGATCTACCTGAAGTACAACATTAATTTCGGTTCTGTCACCAACAAGAATTTCTTGTGTTTGGTAACCAATAAAAGAGAAGAGCAGAACATCATCCGGAGATGCGCTGATGGAATAAAATCCATCAATGTCTGTCACAGTACCTTGGTCGGGAAGTTCAGCCACTCTCACAGTTGCACCGCCTAAGGGCTCGCCGGAAGCTACCGTTACTGTACCGGTCACTTCTCTCTCTTGCGCTAATGCGTCCATAGATATAAATGGAAGCATCAAAAAGAGAAAAAGACAGGACTTAATCGTGTGTATCAATTTAGATCTCATAGTTTATGAGTTTTGTTTGAGTTTAAATTCAATAATTGTTCCAATGGGGGGAACCAATCTCCATCCTGCAATACCAACAATATACTCTTCCCTACCCGCTTTCCAACTGCTCTCTCAATTTCTCAAGCCCCGGATTACCCGGCGACCCCAATTGAGTATAATGACTTTTTAATATGTCCCAATCGGCAATAACCATACTGTCAGGATTTTCTTTCATATATATATATGCTTCTCTGAATGAGATTCCTTTCTCTTTTACCAATTTATTAGCCGATTCAGCAGCGAATATCTCAGAAGAGCACGCTTTTTGGAGATTTTCCGGAAGTGGAGTGAGATTTTTGATCAACAAAATAGCAGCCTCCAGCATCTCCTCACAATTTTCCAGTGATCGGATCACAGGTTCCTTGGTCAGTTGAAAATCTCTGTGATATCCGCTACCAAGATTATGAACCAACATCTGAAGTGTAGTTGCATCACCTGCGATCTCTGCATTTCTTCCTCTCAAAAGCTCAGCAAGATCCGGATTCTTTTTTTGTGGCATGATGGATGACCCGGTGCAGATTTCAGAACCCATATCAAAAAATGAGTACGCTTCTCCGGTAAATAGAATAACATCGGATGCAAATCGATTCAGGATGGATGTTATCCCCTGAATATATTGGACAATCTGTAACTCAACCCATCCTCTGGAGAGCTGTGCTGTTGTGGAACAGATGATAGGCGATCCAAAACCCAACTCTGCAGTCTCAAAATCCCGATCGATCGGGAATGTTGTGCCAAATCCGGCAGCAGTGCCTAGTGGAGATCGATCAATTAATGATCGAATACCGGAAGAGGCTTCTTTCTGCATGATCATCATCTCAACAAAACTGCCTGCCCACAAACCAACACTACTCAGCATCGCTTTTCTCGTATGAGTAAATCCGGGCATCGGCAGATCTTTATGATCATCGGCAAAATCGAGTAATATGTCAGCCGTTTGATGTAATAGGCGAAGAATACCTGACACTTTTTCCTTTTCATATAGCCTGAGAGCAGTCAATACCTGATCGTTTCTGGATCTGCCTGTATGAATTTTTTTCCCCAAATCACCCAGTTTTTGGGTCAGGTGATTTTCAATGACGGTATGCATATCCTCATCCTCAACACGTATCGTAAAGTCACCACTCTTCCAGAGATCACGAATTTCCTCCAAAGTTTTTTTCAGTTTCTGAAACTCTTTATCTGTAAGGATTCCGGCATTCATCAAAGCGTGAGCATGAACCTCAGACGCATCCAAATCATAGGGTACCAACACCTGGTCAAGGATGTAATCCTTGCCCACCGTGAAAGACTCCATCTTCTTTTTCGCATCGCTTTGATGCCCGTTTTGATCACTTTCCCAAAGTTTAGTCATTCTAAAGTGTTAAAGTGTTAAAGTGTTGAAGTGTTGAAGTGTTGAAGTGTTAAAGTGTTTAGGTTTCACTACCGAAAATATCAATGCATAAAAATCTCTAATGGATTAAGGGTTAGATATTAGTGCAAAAAACTTAAACACGTTAACACTTTAACACATTTCTACTAGTCCAGTTACTTTTCCTGAATAACACCTTTCTTCCCAACAGTCTGTTTCAGCTGATAGGCCGTTTTTTGCGGTAAATTCCAAAGTTCGATGAACCCTGCAGAGGCGTTCTGATTAAAAGCAGCGGATTTATTGAATGTAGCCAGATTCTCATCAAAAAGAGAGTATGGAGATGTAAGTGCAACAATCTCACAATTTCCTTTGTAGAGCCGGACAGTCACTTCTCCGGTCACTTTTTTATTTTGCTCATTAATGTAAGCCCTGATGTTATCCATCACAGGCTCAAAATATTTAGCGCCATAGATCAGATAGGCCCATTTTTGATCCATCAACGTTTTCAGTTCATTCTCCTCCCGGGTCGATACCAGCTGTTCCAGGTTTTTATGGGATTGAATCAGTATGTGTGCAGCTGGATTTTCATAAACCCCCCTTACTTTCAACCCAACAATTCTATCCTCAATCAGATGAAAATAGCCGACACCATGTTTTCCCCCGATATCATTCAGAAGAAGAATCAGATCCTTTTTGTCATAAGGAATGCCATTCAAACTAACCGGCTCCCCCTTTTCAAAGCCAATTTTCACCAACTCCTCTTCATCGGGTGCTTGTTGTGGTGTATTACACCATTTTAGGATGTTCTCTAGCGGTGGAATCAACTCAGGATTCTCAATTTCTCCCCCCTCACCGGTATTGGCCCACATATTTTCATCGTAGGAGTATGGACTTTTTTTCGTCTGCTCGACCGGAATTCCATTCTGAATGGCATATGCAATTTCTTCCTCCCTGCCCATGCCCCACTCTCTGACCGGGGCAATCGTCTTCAGTGCCGGGTTCAATGTTGTGATGTAACTTTCGAATCGAACCTGATCATTCCCTTTTCCCGTGCAGCCATGTGCAATCACTTCACACCCGAATTCCGATGCAAACTGAACGGCCAGCTTGGAGATCATTACTCTCCCCAGCGGACAACCGAGCGCATATCCGCCCTGATAATCTGCATTTGCTTTTACAGCTTCTGCACAAAGCTCCGCAAAATCGTCTTTTGCATCATAAATGATCGCATCTTTTGCACCCAGCTTAATGGCTTTTTGTTTGATCTCTTCCAGATTGTCGGCTGTCTGACCAATATTAATGGTCAAAGCGATCACATCACAATCATATTCCTCCTGTATCCATTTCAACATGACGCTGGTGTCGAGTCCACCCGAATAGAGGAGCAGGCATGTATTAAAGGTTCCTTTTTCGGCTTCGTGTGAGGCTACTTTTTTGTATGTCGTTTGGTTTTCCATTGGTTTATCTGTTCGATTCTGAAATTGTAAGTTGATTTAATGTGTCTGTATTGAGACTGTTTTAATGATCGATTAAGGCGAGACAGAGCTCATCTTCATCGTTGACGGGTTATGTTTCTTTTGTGGACTCTTTGGATGATCTCCGGTAAGCAGAGTTGTAAAAACTCCTTTTGAGACGACCATTCTGTTTTTAGCCTGTTGGTAGATCCAGGAGTTTTTATGATCTATCACGGGATCTGTCACTTCAATGCCCCTGTGCGCCGGTAGGCAGTGCATAAACCCTGTATGCGATTTGGCGTGTGAAAACAGCTTTTCATTTACCTGATAAGGTTGAAAATGTCTGATTTTCTCTTCGAAAAGATGTTCTTCACCCATTGAAATGAATGTGTCAGTATAAATGACATCACTATTTTTAACGGCTTCAATGGGATCCGTAGTAGCGAAGAAGGTTCCTCCATGCTCTACAGTAAGCAGTTTAAAATAGTTAGTTTTATCATCATCCCAGGAGTACTCCTCAGGTCCGGCAAATGTTACGCTATGACCTAAAAGAAGTGCAACTTCAATCAGAGAGAAAGCAACATTATTTGCATCACCGACAAAAGATATTGTAACGGGTTTATCCTCCCCGAACTTCTGTTGAATTGTCAACATATCGGCAAGTGCCTGCATCGGGTGATGATTATTGCTGAGGGCATTTACGATAGGTACGGTACCATACTCTTTCATTTTTTCCAGCGTGTTGTGAGAGTAAACCCTTGCAAAAATGGCGTCACACCACTGTGAGACATTCATCATAGCATCATAAAGTGATTCTCGACAGGTAAAAGGAACAGCTTTTCCA
>JAGXIS010000172.1 GCA_024635465.1 Bacteroidota bacterium
AATTTGTAGTGGCAACTGAAACGGGTATTTTGCATCGTATGCGAAAAGAAAACCCGGGAAAAACTTTTTATGCCGCAAACGAAGAGTCGGTTTGTGACTATATGAAAATGATTAACCTGGATAATCTGAGGGATGCATTGAAGTATGAACAATATGAGGTGAAGGTGCCTTATGAATTAGCTCAAAAAGCCTATCTTCCAATCGAAAGGATGCTCAAAATTTCTTAATGAAGAGCTTTGTTCTATGAAAATCCTGGGAATAGAATCTTCTTGTGATGAGACAGCCGCCTCGGTCTGTTCAAATGGAAAAATTTTGTCAAATGTAATTGCAACACAGGCCATCCACGAAAAATATGGTGGGGTGGTACCGGAGTTGGCATCCAGGGCTCATCATAAAACGATCACACAAACGGTGGACCAAGCCCTGAGTGAATCGGGAGTATTACTCAAGGATATTGATGCAATCGCTGTGGCACAAGGTCCCGGATTGATGGGGTCATTGTTGGTAGGTATCAGTTTTGCAAAAGGATTAGCAATAAGTCAGAAAATTCCAATTATTGGCGTAAATCATATAGAGGCTCATATGTACGCCAATTTTATAGAGCATGAAGAGAGCTATCCGGCTGTTTCATTGATCGTTTCAGGGGGTCACACTCGATTGGTTCATCTGAAGGCTGCGTTTAATCACCGGTTGTTGGGAAAGACAAGAGATGATGCTGCGGGTGAAGCGTTTGATAAGATAGGTAAGATTTTGAAGTTACCTTATCCGGCCGGACCTATTGTTGATGAACTCTCAAAAACAGGAGATCCGGAATTTTATTCATTCCCAAGATCGATGATGAATCAAGGTCTTGACTTTAGCTTTTCGGGTTTGAAAACAAGTGTGCTTTATTACACCCGAAAACAAGAAGAGGGATATGTAGAAAATCATATAAATGATATTTGTGCCAGTGTGTCTGCCGCAATTACAGACGTTCTGATTGTAAAATTAAAAAGAGCTGTAAAAAAAACCGGTGTTAAAACCGTAATGCTGGCCGGTGGTGTATCTGCAAACTCTATGCTGAGAGAGAAAGCAGAGTACATGGCTGATGAATTAGAAATTCGGCTTTTGATCCCTGCATTCGAGTATTGTACTGACAACGCAGCAATGATTGCCATAACAGGATCGTTGAAAGCAAGAGAAGGGTTGTTTGATGATCTTAGTCTGAGGCCATTTGCCAGAATGGAGTAAAAAACACATTTTTAAGCAAATGAGATAAAAAAATTCGAAATTGCTTTCTTGTGTCTGATTGTAAAACTAGCGATTGACGCTAATTTCAGACTGAACAAAAGTTTAGTATTTATAGCATTATATGTCTGACGCTGAAATAAAATTGCGCAAAAGTGTAGATGAGTATGAGTTAGATGATCAACAGCAGGTAGCGTTGAACAAGTTACTTGCCTCGTGTCACAGCCACTTGGAAAAGTGTGATAATGAGCTAATCACACGGGCTTTTAAGTTATGTTGCAAATCTCATGTAGATGTCAAAAGAGCCTCGGGTGAGCCCTATTATCAGCATCCTGTTGAGGTTGCTCGTATTATGGCTGAGGAGTTTAATATTGATGATGTATCCGTTGCGGCAGCACTCCTTCATGACACAGTTGAGGATACCACCGTAACGTTAGGGTATATAGAGACACTTTTCGGTGAGACTGTAAAAAATCTGATAGATGGGTTAACCAAGATTTTAGGGGTGTTTGAAAATCGGGATACCAAGCAAGCTGAAACCTTTATGAAGTTGTTGCTTTCAATGGCGGATGATATTCGCGTCGTATTGATCAAGTTTGCGGATCGACTTCACAACATGAGGACCATCAATCATCTTTCCAAACAGAGGCAATTGAATAAGGCGACTGAAACCATGGAGCTCTATGCACCGTTGGCTCACAGATTTGGCCTGTTCAAAATCAAAAATGAGCTGGAAGATCTCTGTTTCAAAGTGATTGATCCTAACTCCTTTAAGTTTATTGTGAGAAAACTGAAAGAGAAGAAAGAAGCCAGAGAAGAGTTTATTGATGAGTTTATGAGCCCGGTCAAAAAAGAACTGGCTGATCAGGATTTTGTCTTTGAAATAAAAGGCAGACCGAAGCACATCTACTCTATCTACAGAAAGATGCAGATGCAGCAGAAGCCATTCGAAGAGATATATGATCTGTTTGCAATTCGAATCATATTAGAAGATCCACACACAAAAGAGGATTGTTGGAGAGTGTATTCAGTGATTACTGACTGGTATACACCGATACCCAAACGATTCCGGGATTTTATTTCAGTACCAAAAGCCAATGGATATCAGTCGCTGCACACGACAGTTATCACCAAGAAGGGTCGTAAAGTAGAGGTGCAAATACGAACCAGGAAAATGGATTATATAGCAGAACAAGGGGTTGCTGCTCATTGGAAATACAAGGAGGGTGAAAATAGCGGTAGTGAGCAGTTGGATAAGTTTGTGCACTGGGTTAGGGACGTACTGGAGGCACCGAGGCCTGATGCGGCAACTGAATTTGTCAAAGATTTTCAGTTAAATCTTTATCAGGATGAAATTTATGTCTTTACACCTAATGGAGATCTGAAAACTCTACCGAATGGGGCTTCCTGTATCGATTTTGCATTTGAAATTCACAGTGAGATTGGAGAAAGGTCGATTGCTGCAAAAGTAAATGGAAAGATGGTTCCGTTAAGGCAGAAACTGCGATCCGGGGATCAGGTTGAAATTATTACCTCAAATAAGGTAAATCTGAATCCTGACTGGATGGAAGATGTGGTTACGCATAAAGCAAAAGCCAGAATTCGTCAATACATCAAACAGAAAGAGAGGAAAATTGCAAATCAGGGTCGTGAACTTTGGGAAAAGAGGGCTTTAAGGGGGAAAGTGGAGATCACTGATCAGGAGATTACCAAGTTAGCAAAACGATTTAATTACAGTGATGCTCAGGAACTCTTTTATGAGATAGGCTCCGGCGCTTTTGATGTTGCAAAGCTTTATAAAACAGTTAAACAACTTAAAAGTAAGGGCCGGCTTGAGGAAGATGAGAGTGAATGGAAACAGACGCCGGAAGAAAAATCAGAAGACTACTACAAAACAGCTCGTTCTGTTGGAGAGGGTAAAGCACTGCTCGTTGAAGGTGAACTTGCAGATGTAAAGTATTCTTATGCCAACTGTTGCAATCCAATTCCGGGAGATAATGTAATCGGTTATTTAAGCCGAAACGGTGATGTCAAAATCCACAGGTCAAATTGCAAAAATGCACATCATCTGATACGTACAGATGGTGAACGGGTTGTTGATATCAGTTGGGCGAAAAATATTGATACTAAATTTCTTGGAGGCATTAAAGTTATTGGTGAAGATAGAGTTGGGCTTATTAATGATTTAACTGAAGTTCTCTCAAAGTCATTGCAAACCAATATGAAAAGCATTAATGTCTCCAGTGAAGATGGAATGTTTGAGGGGTTAATAACGGCCTATGTAAATGATCTGAAACATTTAGAAAAGATTATTCAGCGCATTGAGCGTGTGGATGGTGTCAAAAATGCAATTCGATTTGAGTAAGATTTTAGAAGGAAACTCAATTGAGAATATTACTTATAGATATGTTAAAATTTTTTAATAAATTAGGAGCAAGAATTTTACCAATTGATAAATGCATATATTGTTAAAATTAGGTAGCTGTTATTTGATATATAAAAAGAAAAAAATAAAATAAGGATAAAAAGATGGTGACTTATACAAAACGAGATATCGTTCGCAGTGTGGCAGACAAGATGGAAGTTCCACTCAATCAGGCTGAACCCTGGGTAGATGCTGTGATCAATTCGCTAAGAGGCAAAATGATGGATGCAGATCCGACATGCAGAATCGAATTGCGGAACTTTGGTGTATTTGAAGTAAAAGAGACAAAAGCGAAGCCTAAGGCTCGCAACCCTAAAACAAATGAAGTGATTTATGTGCCTGCACATAGAAAAACTCACTTTAAGCCGAGCAAAAAGTTGAAAAACTTTCTAAAGCAGCCACTTAAAGATTTAAAATAAATCGATCCTTATTGACAATCTCTAAAGGCAGAATCCTCGGAGTCGATGTAGGAAGTAAACGTGTTGGATTGGCAAGAACGGATCTTTTGAGGACGTTTGCCTCTCCTATAGGAACATTTTCACCTGAAGATTCATTTGTAGAGATTGATCGACAAGTTGAAATGGAAGGTCCTGTGAAAGGGATTGTTGTTGGGTGGCCATTGACTCCCCAAGGAAAAAGAACGACTTCAACTGAGCTTGTAGTTCAGTATATTAATGCACTTAAGAATAAATATAAGAGCATAGAGATATACAAAATGGACGAGCGATATACGTCGAAGGAGGCAATGGAAATACTGGAAGAGTCTGGAGTTTCAAAAAAAAGGAGAAATCAAAAGGGAAGGCTGGATCAAGCAGCGGCAGCACTTATTCTGCAACATTTCATTCAAGCATACCCGGAGCTATAAGTATGGCCATACTACCTATTGTCACATATAATGATCCTCTGCTAAGAAAAGAGGCAGAACGTGTAGATGAGCTAAATGAAGAGTTAGGTGTCTTGATTGCTGACATGTTTGATACGATGTATAACTCAAGTGGTGTAGGATTGGCAGCTCCTCAAATTGGCAAGTCTATTCAGTTGTTTGTAATAAATGCTGATACGATGACAGAGGAGTTGGAGGATGAAGAAGATCTTGGAGCTATGGTTTTTATCAATCCTCAGATTTTAACAACTGAGGGAGAGATAGTAAAATTGGAAGAGGGATGTTTGAGTATTCCGGATGTCAGAGATGAAGTTTCCCGACATGATCGGATTACGATCAGGTTCAGAAATCGTCATTTTGAAGAGAAGACTGAGGAATTTTCCGGATGGGTATCCAGAGTTATTCAGCATGAATATGATCACTTGAAAGGAGTTCTTTTTTTAGATCATCTGAGTTCATTCAGAAGACGGTTTCATCGTTCTGCACTAAAAAAAATTGATTCAGGTAAATTAGAGACTGATTATCCTATTGCGCCTAAAAAAGGTAAGAAGTAGTGATGAAATCGCTGAAGATTGTGTACATGGGATCTCCGGAATTTGCGGTACCCGGACTGGAACAACTGTACGAATCCGAGCATCAAATTCTAGCAGTGGTAAGTAATCCGGATAAAAGGCGGAGCCGAGGCGGTAAAGCGGTTCCTACCGATTTGAAAAAAAGAGCATTAGAGTTAAATATCCCGGTGATCGACGCAGATGATGTTCATTCAGAGTCATTTTTAAATCAGATAAAGAGACTGCATCCGGATCTATTGGTTGTTGTCGCTTTTCGGATTTTACCATCTCAGATTTTGGAGATACCCACGAAGGGGGCGATAAACCTTCATGCATCGCTATTACCCAAATATAGAGGGGCGGCTCCCATACATTGGGCAATTATACGTGGCGAAAAAGAGACAGGTTGTACCATATTTTTTCTAAATGAAAAGGTTGATGGGGGACAAATTATCGCACAAAAAAGCACACCGATTGGCGACATGGAGACAACCGGTGATCTCTATGAGAGGCTTAAAAAAATGGGATCCGTGTTGTTGAAAGAGAGTGTAGATCAAATTGCTGAGGAAAGTTATACGTTAAAAAAACAGAATGAGGAAGAGGTTACTTCGGCGCCGAAACTATTTAAAGAAAATACCCAAATTGATTTCAATAAGAGTGCTACGGATGTTCACAATTTTGTACGGGGACTTAATCCATTTCCGGTTGCCTGGTGTATCTATTCAGGGTTAAAGATGAATATTTACAATACTGAACCTGAATTAGGGATGAAATCGGATGTGGGAAAACTTTTTGTGGAAAATGAGAAACTTTTTGTTGGATGCGGCATTGGATCGATACAGATTAAAAATTTGCAGTTGCCGGGCACAAAAATAATGAGTGGAGCGGAGTTTCTGAATGGATATGATACGGGATTGTTATTGAATAACTTAGAAGTGTAGATTTAAGTCATTCTGACAAATAATGAGCGGTATGGTGATAGGTTCAAAACCTTACATAAAAAAAAGTAAAAAAGAGTGAGAGAATGAGTTGATTAAGTCAACTTTTTTTGAATATTATGCCGTACAATTTTTAAGGTAAGTAATTTTTAAAAATCGATATAAAAAAGGAAAAAAAATGGAGTTAACACCCTTATTACAAGCGGCAAAATCAGGAGATCTAAGTGCAGTTAAAAAAAGCCATAAGGCAGGTTCTGACATAGATGAGGTCGCGAAAAACGGTTCAACAGCATTGATATATGCTACTGAAGGGGGGCATTTTGAGGTCATTAAATATTTGATTGAAAATGGAGCTGATCCTGCAAAGCAGACTAAGATGGGGGGAACAGCACTGAATCGTGCGGCTGAGATCAGCAATATAGAAATTATGAAGTATCTTCTGGAAAAGGGTACACCCATTGGTAACCTCGCACTTATAGTTGCTGCAAGAGAAGGGTTTTTGGATGCCGTAAAACTACTTGTCGGATTTGGAGCCGATTTAAATGCCCAACAACATTGGGGTTTAACAGCGGTGATGTTAGCCGCAAGAGAGGGTCATACATCCATCGTAAAATTTCTAATTGATTCCGGAGCAAACGTACGACTGAAAGATAAAAATGGCGATACTGCACTCAATATTGCGATAGATAATGATAATCCTGATATCGTTATGTTACTTCGAAGAGCGGGTGCCAAAGCTCAAATAAAGAAAAAAGCAACACCCGTAGAGCCGATCGATGACGATGAAGATGATGTCGATGATTCAACACCTGATGTGGATGAAATGATCTCAGAAGATGATGACCTGGAACCGGATGAAATGGATTTGGATGATTGATATAAAAAAAACTAGTTTATTGGCTAATCTATTCTTACAATAAAGAGTATAAATCAGTTCTCAATGTTCTTTAAACTCACTTTTGTTAGATTATCCTAACGATAGAACACTTGGAAATGTGATATATTCTTTAAATTACTGATACGAACAAATTTCTAAGAAAATTTGAATACTAAATAAGTCATAATTAACAAGTACTTAGTATATAGATACTTGTATCTACAGAAAATTCGAATTCAACGGATTTTGTAGTGGTAATTGCTAGTTGACTAGCTCATTTTTATATGATTAGAACGTTACTTCACAAGATATTTCCATTATTACTGATTTTTTTGGGCATGGGATTCTATGCCGGTGAGGCACTGTATGGTCAGACTCCTGGCCAGATTATTACACCAGCGACGGGTGATGGCAGATTGATTCTGGATCCTA
>JAGXIS010000173.1 GCA_024635465.1 Bacteroidota bacterium
AATTATATCTGAAAGACCGACTAAAGATTGAATCGGATTACGAAGATCATGAGCTATTAATGAAAAGAATTTATCTTTGGTTTGGTTGCTTTTCTCAAGTTCAGCTGCTTGCATTCTTATAAACTCGTTCTTGACTTGAAGATCATTTCTCTCTTGTCTTAAATGAGATGTTTGCTCCTGGATGATATTTTCCAGTTTACGCTGTTTGTTCAATAGATATCGATAGCGAAGCTGGGTTGCACCATAATAACCACCTGTAATGAGAGCAAGAAAAAGAATAAAAAACCACGGCTGTTCATAGAAAAAAGGTTGAACGGTGATCGATGCGGTAGCCGGCTTCTCACTCCACATCCCGTTATTGTTTGCAGCTATCACTTCAAAGGTATAATCTCCGGCCGGAACGTCATTATAAGATACCGATCGCTGTCCCGATACTTCATTCCAGGAATCATCAACACCGATCAATCGATACCTGAATCTTGCTTTATCACTGGTGGGAAAGGTGAGGGCACTAAAATTGATGGTGAAACTTTTGTACCCTTTATCGATCATCACTTTATCGGAAGTATATGAATTTCCTCCTGCAGCTATAGATTTGACCAATACTGTTGGAGGGATTGCTTGGATACTATCCTGATTTTGCATGAAGATGGCGACTCCTTCCTGTGTTGCAAACCAAAAATCTCCATTACTTGTTCTGATTCCTGCTTCCTGAATCGAACCATTTGCTTCCGGATTACGCATACCCTCCGCCAAGCCGAAATGTAACAGGGTAAATATATCAGACTCATTGTCGAGATAGGCATTTAGTTCAGACTTGTTGATCTTGAAAATCCCACGGTTTGATGACATCCAAAGCCATCCGTTTTCATCTTGTGATATCCAATGTACGATATGATCGGGTAATCCATCGTCCATATTGATATATGATATCTTTCCATCTTTAAGACGGTTGAGCCCGTTGTTTTCTGAACCAATCCATATGGTGCCGGCATCATATTCATCCATATAAATAGATCGGATATTGTCGGAAGAAAGCCCGTCCTCGGTAGTATAATTTGTGAAAGTACCTTCATAAAATCGGGATACTCCACCATCCAGGCTGCCCGTCCAAAGAGCTCCATCGGGAGCTTCGGTAATATATCTTATCTTAATGCTGGTAAGTCCGTCATCTTTATCATATACAACATGATCTGAGCCTGAAGGATCGAATTTGATCAAACCGCCATAAGTACCAAGCCACATTTCCCCATTACTGTGAGTATAAATAGAACGGATATCATTAATCTCAACATTATTTCCGGGAAGGTAATGTTCTAAGCCGTTTGGTGTGATCTTATTTAGTCCTCTTTGATGATGACCAAACCAAATATTCCCGTTTTCATCTTCCCCAATAGCCTGAACAAATCTTGTTGCGGCTCCATTATCTACATTATAATAAGTGATAGTATCCCCGTCTATCAGGTTCAACCCGTCTCCTCGGGTTCCCACCCAAAACCGCCCTTGACTGTCTTCCAGCATAGCCAGTATGTTATCACCTGAAAGGCCTTCCGGGGTACCCAGGTTCCGAACTTTACTTTCACTTACAGCAAGGAGGCCGTTTGCATTGGTTCCAAACCATATATTGCCTTCACGATCTTCAAAAACACTGTTGAAATAATACTCACTGATGTCAGGTATATCATCAAAAGGGCGAATATGTCCATCCTCAAATATAGCGAGTGTGCCTGTAGTTCCTATTAGCCAAATTCTTCCTTTCGAATCCACATAGAATTCCCTGAAATATTCAGCTGTTTTTAAATGATTGAACTGTAATTTATTAATTTGATTCTCACCTTTATAAAATACTCCCCCCATTGTTAAAATTAATGTCTTACTCTCATCATTGTAAATTTTACGGATAGCGTAATTATTGGCAACAGCATATTTATCAGTTTGAACCAACTCTCCATCCTGTAACTCATATACGCCTGCATCGGTACCGGTTGTGATGATCCCATTTCTGGTTCTAATCACAGTCCTAAAACGATTGTTTTCCTGTTCAGGGCTTTTATCATATTCAGCTAACAGATCTCCTGCAGGGTTGAATTGAAGTAGACCGCTGTTCGTAGCTACCCAGATACTTTTATCATAGTCTTCAAAAATATCGTGAATTTGGTTTTGTGCAGGTTCATCACTGTCGTAGAACCTCGCAAACTTATCACCATCATATACATACAGTCCGGAATGAGTAATGAACAACATCCTGCCATCTGATAACTCAAACATATGTGTAAGGTCGGAATCGGTGAAGTTTGTTTGGTTCCCAAAATGGCGAAATTCTCCATTTTCCTTTAAAAGTACACCGCCATATTCCAATGACACCCACATTCGGTCATTGTCCTGAAGATACAATTGGGTGGTACGATTGTGAGGCATCTCGGGGGTATTGGAAAAACTATAAATATTGAATTCCATCCCATCGAATCTGACAAGTCCGTCATACGTGCTGATCCATAGGTACCCTAGACTGTCCTGAGCAATATATCCAACAGTATTAACAGGAAGGCCATCTTCAATTGTCCAGTTTTGGGCGGTTAAAGTGGGTTCTTGTTCTAATAATGAAAGTTGACGGGCCTCTGCCGACACACAAGTGCATACTAAAGCAAACAGTAAAATACTTTTTCTAATCATAGTAACAGCGTTCTGAGCACCCATAAAACAACCAAAAGTATGGGGGGCTGTTTATTTGTCTTCATAATCTATCACAAAAATCTGAGATAGGTCCCTTCCTGAACATAATATAAACCATTTGCCAATACAACAGCACTTGGTGTCTCGAATCTCAGTGTTTTTGCTTCCATATCAAGTTATGAGTTCAACTTCTTCATTTCCCCTTCTCAAAGAAGACTAGGCGTAGTTGAGACTACTCTCTTCTCACCCAGAGGGGTCGGTGACTGTCGCAGCGTTCCAGCTTTTCCCTGCTCTACGAAGCCTTTTTGGTCTTCATAGCCTCGGCGAAGTAGACGGCGAAGTAGAGACTTTTCACTTTTCACTTTTCCACTTACCACCGCTTTCCAACATCAGTTCAGTATATTATATTAATAGAACTCAAAAAACTCTTAAAAAACAGATCATGGCATCATTCGATATTGTAAATGAAATCAACGCACAGGAAGTGGATAATGCGGTAAATAATACATTAAAAGAGGTGTCAACACGATACGATTTCAAAGGCCTTCATTCTGAAGTGGAGTTTCATAAAAAGGAGAACCGAATCAGCATGGTTGCTGCTGAGAACATGAAATTGAGAGCCATGAAGGAGATGCTGATCAAGCATTTTATCAAACGGGGGTTGGAACCGAAAGCATTGGAGTACGGAGAAGAAGAGGGAACCAGTCAGGGTCATGTGAAGATCAGTATCACCATCAAAGAGGGTATCGACAGAGAGACGGCCAAAAAGATTGTGAAGGAGATCAAAAATTTAAAACTGAAGGTGCAACCGGCTATTCAGGATGAGCAGGTGCGTGTATCCGGTAAAAAGATTGATGATCTTCAGGAAGTCATTCAACATCTAAAAGCGAAAAGTTTCGGTATTCCCCTTCAGTTTACCAACTTGAAGTAGGGATGAGCTCTTTCATAGCTAAATGGTAGCTTTAGAACAATGAATGTATAGATTATCGAAGGAAATCCCGGCCAGACTCTTCCTACGTTTCACTACTTAGAATTGTCCGGGATGACGTAGTTGGGTGGAGTTCTCAATCCTCAAGCAACTCTCTCACATACTCATTATCAGGGTCCATTTTGAGAGCCTGCTCGTAGTAGGTTCTTGCTTTTGCGTCGTGACCCCCTTTTTTCATCAGGTCGCCCATTAGAATCCAGTTTTCGACATCTCTGGGTTCTGCCCGAATTCGATCGAGCAGATAGGCGATCGCCTCCTGACCTTTTTCTATCATCAGTTTATAGAGAACGATATTTCTATGAGCAGAGGGTAAGTTATCGAGTGCGATCGCTTTTTCAAGATCAGTGTGAGCGTTCTCAGGCTCATCTTTATTGAGATGTGCATAACCCCTCAGGTTGTAGAGCCGACCATCCTCAGGATCCAGTTCGATCGCTTTATTGAGCGATTTGATGCTGGCGTCCCATTGATTTAATTTCTGCATTACTTCCGCTTCCAGGGTAAACCCTTCCGGCGCTTTTGGATTCAATTTTTGAAGATCTCTGGCCATATCAAGGCTTCTATCCAGATCCTTCTCATGAAGTAGCTCATAGCCTTGTTTATGTTTCTCTTCAAAATTCATTTACTATCCTCTTTTTTCGATTTTTCGGTTATATCCTCATACTCTGCCTCTTCAATTTCATCCAGCCTGGGTTTTCCATTCTGGTCAGAACCGGAATTCCCACGATTCTGGAAATTACCGAAATGAAAACGGATTGAGGATCGCTTTTTTCTTTTGGGGCCTTGTATCAATCTGATCACAAGGTATATAAATAAAATAATGAGTAACCAACGTATCATTAATCCGGGATAATTTGAATGTGAGTATTACTTCTTATGGGTTGATCAAATATCTGTTCTTCAATATAAGAGAGATGACTTGGATTATTTACAAAATCAATCTCTGTTGCATTAATAATGATCAGTGGTGCTTTTGTATAGTGATAAAAATAGTGATTATAGGCATCACAAAGCTCTTGTAAATAGTCCGGGGTGATATGTTTTTCATAATCGCGTCCACGGTTATCGATGTTGTTCATCAATCTTGAAACTGTACTCTGAAGATAAATAACCAAATCGGGTTTTGCAGAAATACCTGCCATGATTCCAAAAATATTATCATATAGGGCAATTTCATCATCATCTAAATTAAGCCTGGCAAATATTCTATCTTTTTCAAAAATATAGTCTGATATAACAAACTGATCGAAAAGATCCGGGGTTGTCATCTCTTGCTGCTGTTTAAATCGGCTTGCCAAAAAAGCCAGCTGTGTCTGAAATGCATAACGTTTACGGTCCTCATAAAATTTCGGAAGAAACGGATTCTCCTCAAACTGTTCCAGTACGAGTCGTGCTCCGTTTCGTTCAGAGAGTGCTCTCGCAAGAGATGTTTTACCTGCACCGATCACGCCTTCTATGGCTATGAAGTCAAATTGATTTGGCATTCGCTATAATAATTTGTGATACCCTAAGATAAAAACAATTTACCATCTATCATTCGTTTTCTGAAGTTCCATTTCGGGTGCGTTTTTAATCAATTCGTCTAACGATAACTGAAACTGTGGATCTATCCAACCATCATCAATTTCCTTCATGGGAAGGAGTACAAAGAGTCGCTTGTGATATTCCCTGTGTGGGATGATCAGTGTATCATCTTCATAAACACGATTACCAAAACGGATAATATCCATATCTAAAATTCGAGGTCCCCAGCGAGTCGGATTGGCATCCCTGCCTGAGAGTTGCTCAAATTCTTTTAATTTTTTGAGCAGTTCTATGGGTGTTAACCGGGTCGTTATTTTTGCAGCGGTGTTGAGAAACCTGTATTTGGCTCCGCCCACCGGTTCAGATTCCCAAACAGAGGCTCTTTCTACCTCAGAATCAGAAAGTGAATCCAGAAATAAACCGGCGTTGCGAATCATTTTGAGTTTGTCGCCCAGGTTACTGCCAACAGCGATGATTACCTCTTCCATTTCATCGTTATTTCAGCATAAGCTGCCGGGGTTTTTATAGGGGGGTTCAACTTCCTGACAGTCACGGCGAGTTTTTTCACGTGGGGTGAACGTTCGAAAAGTTGATCCCCAATCTTTTTGCAGAGGGTTTCAATTAGCTTTTCGGGCTCGCCGGATAGAATATTGCCGGCAATTTCTTCGACGATTTCATAGTTAAAAGTCTTATCCAGGTTATCATTCTCAATGGCGGATTTGAATTCACCTTTAGCAGTTACATCTACTTCAAATTCATTCCCATCCTCTCGCTCGCGATCATAATAACCGTGAAGCCCAATAAATTTTAAGGATTTGATAGTAATTTTATCCAAAGAATGTCTCCGTTTTAAAATTATCTAAAAATAGACATATCATAACTCGAAAACATGGGAAATATGGATTCTTAAACGAACAACAAAGAGATTAAAATTCCCGTCAGAGAGTGGCCACTTCAATTTTTTGCTCCAGTTCTTGAAGCATTCGTTTATGCTTCGGACTGGTGGACAGTCGTTCTTCAACGGTTGATATCGCGTGAATAACCGTAGAGTGATCACGCCCTCCAAATTGAAGACCAATCGTTTTCAGGCTTGATTTGGTATATTTTTTAGCGAGAAACATCGCAATCTGCCTGGCCTCCACGATCTCCTGCTTCCGGGTTTTCTCGCGGACTTTATTGGTATCAATGCCGAAGTAATCGCATACATAGTTTTGTATGAACTCAATGGATATCTGAGAATTTGAGCTTTTCACCATATCCTTCAAAACCGATTTTGCCATCAAAAGGTCGATTTCATCTACATGTTTTAAAGAGGCGGTAGCAAGCAGTTTGATTACGGCCCCTTCCAGATCTCTTACGTTGGATTTAAAATTATAGGCTATAAATTCGATGATTTCGGAGTCTAAAGTGATTCCATTATCGTTAGCCTTTCTTTCCAAAATAGCGTAACGGGTCTCGAATTCCGGTATCTGCAGGTCTGCACTGAGACCCCAGCTGAATCGGGAGATCAATCGTTCTTCAATATCAGGAATATCTTTAGGAGGTCGGTCACTGCTTAAAATGATCTGCTTACCATCCTGATGCAAGGCATTAAAAATATGGAAAAACTCCTCCTGTGTTTTCTCCTTCCCGCTAAAAAACTGGATATCATCCACGATCAGGACATCGATATTACGATAGAACAGAGAGAATTCACTTGCTCTGTTATTTCGAATGGCTTGTACAAATTCATTAGTGAAGGTTTCAGAAGAGACATAAAGAACTGACTGTTCATCACCATACATCTGTTTTACTTTATTACCGATACTCTGAATTAAGTGAGTTTTCCCGAGACCGGTGCCTCCATAAACAAAGAGTGGGTTAAAAGAATTTTTCCCCGGATTGTCTGCAATAGCCATCGCTGCTGAACGAGCCAATCGATTGCAATCTCCCTCGATATATCGCTCAAATACATAGTTGTTATTCAAGTTTGAGTCGATGTTCATTTTGCGAATACCCGGAATCACAAAAGGGTTTTCAATTTTACCGGGGTGGTAGTCGGAAAAGGTGTTCATCTCCTGAGGTTTCGCCGGCGGCATAGGTCTTTGGGGAAGACGAATGGATCGATTCTCTTCCAGCCGATCTGATCTTTCTACCAGAACGGAATATTCAAGTTTTCCATCTGAACCAATCACTTTTGCAATCGTAGATCGAAGCATATTATAGTAGTGCTCTTCAAGCCATTCGTACCAGAACTGACTGGGTACTTGAATGGTTAGAGTGTCCCCTTCCAACCTGAGTGGTTTGATAGGCTCAAACCACGACTTATATTTTTGATAGCTGATGTTGTCTTGGATTATCTCCAGGCACTCATTCCAAGCATTTTCAGCAGTCAGATTATTCAATGTAAGATGCCTCCAGAAACATATTTTTTTATTCTACTTCCCACTTGGTTATCCACAACTCATTGCGCAGCGGTTCTTAATTCTCGAAGTAAAATGAGAATTTCTTAGTCACAAATCAAAATTATTTTCGCAACTTTTATGAAAGTTATCCACATTCTATAAAATCTCATAAATACCTGCAAGACAAAAGCTTAATAAATAATAATTAAACTTGTAATATTCTCCTTGACACCGCTTAACATTGCCTTAACACCGATTTTAGTTTGAGGTGAAACAATCATTTTTGTTTAAAAAACTTTTCCACAAGTTATCCACATAATTATAAGTTCTTTTTTTACTCTGATTGAAGGCGGGGAAACGGTTAAAAAGTTTGCTAAGTATTGCCCGAACCTATATCTGAGGCAATGACAAATCTCTTGTTGCCATCCAAATCATTTAATAGTGAAATGTCACTAAAAAATTCTTCAGCTAAAAGAGCAACATCTTCTGCGGTTTTGTCATTGCATTCAAGGAACAGTTTAGCATTTGATTCTGATGCGAATTGCAAGATTTTTTTATAGAGATGAAGCGGTTTGTCATAGAAGAGCGCGAGGTGAGGTTCAAAATCAAGAACCTGTTTATGCATAACTTCTTTTTCTGACATTGTGATGTATGGAGGATTGGATATCACGATGTCCCAATTTCCACTTATTTGATCCTGAAGATTTTCGATATCTGCTTTTTGAAAGATCACATCAACAGAGTTTGAATGCGCGTTCTCCCCAGCCAATTGTAAGGCCGCTTCAGATAAATCAATTCCGGTACACTCCCAATTGGGCCGGTTCTTTTTAATGGCAATTGGGATGCACCCACTTCCGGTGCCTAGATCAATGATTCTGAGCGATTGATCAGAAAACGACTTAGTCTGTTCGAACAGAAGGTCTACAAGTTGTTCAGTCTCAATTCTTGGGATTAATACGTCCGGACTCACTGCAATAGTGGTATTCATGAATTGAGTAGAACCGGTGATGTGCTGAAGTGGTTCATGTTTCGCTCTTCTCTGAATGAGAGGCCGAAGCAGATCCAGCTCATCAGATGACAGAGGTCTGTCGAACTGCAGATATAAATCCAGTCGTTTCACAGCCAACGTTTCAGCGAGCAGCCACTCAATACTCAGTCGTGGATCCTGAACATCTCTTTTGACGAAGTAATCGGTAGCCCATTCAAGCATAGACAACACAGTCCACACTCTCTCTTCTGTACTCATAATGTTGAGAAATAAAATCTAATCCTTATCCTTTTCCTCATCAGGATTCTCTTCATCTTCCTCTTCCTTTTTGTCTACTTCTTCTTGAAGAGATAATCCAAAACGTTTGGAATAATCCATGATAAAGTCAATCACAACCGATTCGATGTTTTTTTCTTCTGATAGTGAACTACCACGAAATCCCATCCTTCCACCTGCTTTTTTCATTTCAATACGATTGTAACTGTTCGTACATTCGATGATGCAGGTCAGTGTGATTGTTGCATTAAGCTGTTTTTCATATTGTTCATATACACCCACAAAAATTTCATCATCGCCTGTGGGTGATTTGTACTCATAAAGAAATTTAGGCTCACTCTGCTCAAAAAGTTTGGCAGGTAATCGTCTTAATGTCTGATTGGGTCCGTAAAGCAAATATTTTGTCACTGTACTCATAGTGATAGATACGATTTATTATGTTGTTTAAAAGGGCAAAATTCTGCCTGAATAAACGTTTTAATACAACAATAATCAAATAGAGTTTGTAAAGAATTATTTTAATAATAAAACTGTCTGCATAAATAACCTACTTTAATACAATTCAGTATAGATTATATTCGTTACCTATTTGAATCGAACAAAATTTTAATAGATGAAAAAATTACTTTTTTATATCGGTGCAGTCGCATTTAGTTCCACACTTCTTTTTTCAACAGCTGTATTCGGACAGATTATCGAACCGGAGGTTGAAAGAATTGAAAGAGACGCTACCACATTGAGTGAACACTACAAAAGAGGAATTGGATTAAACGTTGTCATGAATAATTTTGGATTTGGACTTGGCGGCGAATTTCGAAGAATTATTGCTCCACAATCTGAATTAACAGCTTCATTGCGAATAACAGGATTGAGAGATGCCAGCGAACAAACATTCACAGATTTTTTCTTTGGACAACAGGTTATACCAAACAAATATCAACGAGGGCTAGCTTTCCCGTTGTTGCTAGGGATGAGACAAAGAGTCTTTGCAGATGGTATTCAAAATGACTTCAGATTTTTTGTGAGTGCATCGATGGGTCCGGCCGCAGCATTTACCTATCCCTATTTTGATGATATTAACGACAATGGTTACAGAGAACAATTTCAGGATTTTTTTGAACCGGTGAACGATATGTTGAGCGGTTTCAGTGAAGGGGATTGGCACCTAGGTGGGGCAGGAGAATTTAAAATTTCGCTCGACATTGGGGACAATTTTACCAGAATGAGCAGTATTGAATTCGGTTATTATTTCTATTATTTCCCGGATGGAGTTCAGATCATGATGCCCAATCAGCCCGTAATCAGAGATGATGTGCCTCTCGGCGAAAGTCCTTTTGTAATTGTAGATGGGGAGCTCGCAGTGGAACCGTTTTTTGAAGCTCAGAAATTTTTTGGGTCACCGCAAATTACATTCACCTTCGGCTGGCTGCGATAAACGAACCTATCAAAAAAAATATCTCTGCATGTCCGGCCCGCAAAAGTCCTGAGTTTAATTAACAGTGAGAGATATATTACGCATCACATCGAACACCATATCGATTAAAATCTTAATAAAAGAGTGTATTGCGTTTAAAAATGTTCCATCTATATCAAAAAAGAAGTATAGGTTTCATCGTTTTTCTTTATGGTAACAGGATTAAACAGTACCTTTAAGGTATGTATTTCATCAGGTATGATTTACATTTGATATGTTTAGTGAACCGTTTTAAATCGTAGACCATTTGTTGACGTTCACTCTACAATCCGAACCCCTCAAAATGTGATGTGGGTTCCTTTACTTGAGATTACATAATAATCGTACTTTCTAACAACACAATAAAAAAACATATGAGTTTAATAGAAGATATTCACGCCAGACAAATTTTAGATTCAAGGGGAAATCCAACTGTAGAAGTGGATGTAACGCTTACTAATGGCATCGTTGGGCGTGCTGCCGTGCCATCAGGTGCATCAACCGGAGAACACGAAGCAGTAGAATTACGTGATGAAGATAACAGCTATTTCCTGGGGAAAAGTGTTAAAAAAGCAGTTGAGAATGTAAATGGTGCGATCACTGAAGAACTGCTCGGATTCCCTGTGAGTCTGCAGACAGAAATTGATCAAACCATGATTCAGGTGGATGGAACAGCTAATAAATCCAACTCAGGAGCCAATGCCATTTTAGGAGCTTCAATGGCAGTTGCAAAAGCAGCAGCAATCAATTCAGGACTCCCGCTATGGAGATATCTGGGCGGTGTAAATGCTAAAGTTCTTCCTCTACCGATGATGAATATCATAAATGGGGGTTCTCACGCAGATAACAACGTGGATCCACAAGAATTTATGATCATGCCTGCCGGTGCAGAGAATTACAGTCAGGCCGTGCAAATGGGTGCCGAAATTTTTCACAATCTGAAAAAAGTACTCGCTTCTAAAGGCTATAGCACAGCGGTTGGCGACGAAGGTGGTTTTGCCCCCAATTTAAAATCCAATGAAGAGGCCATTGAAGTTATTTTAACGGCGATCGAAAAAGCAGGATATGTTCCCGGCGAAGAGATTCTGCTGGCACTCGATCCGGCTGCAGCTGAGTTCTACGATAAAGAGAAAGGAATTTATGAGTTTAAATGGAGCGACGGATCTAAAAGAGATGCTGACGGTATGGTTGAATATTGGTCTGAATGGGTTGATAAATATCCGATTATCTCTATTGAAGATGGACTGGATGAAAATGACTGGGACGGATGGAAAACTCTGACCGACGCAATTGGCAATAAGGTTCAACTGGTTGGAGATGATCTCTTTGTAACCAATACCACCCGACTCGCAGAAGGAATCAAAAAAGGTATCGCCAATTCAATTTTGATTAAGGTAAATCAAATCGGTACTCTAACAGAGACACTGGATGCTATTGAAATGGCCCATAAAAATGGTTATACCGCCGTTATTTCCCACAGATCCGGTGAGACTGAAGATACAACCATTGCTGACATCGCCGTAGCAACGAATGCCGGTCAAATTAAGACAGGCTCCATGAGCAGAACCGATCGAATCGCCAAATACAATCAACTTCTCAGAATCGAAGAAGAGTTGGGCGAGAGCGCTCTGTTCTTGGGAAGAGATGTATTCGGACTGTAATCATACAGACGCTTTGATACGGGCCGGAATCTTTTATGGATCCGGCCCGATTTTTATTTATTAAGACATGCGAATCAATCGGCTTAAACTTCTAAATTTCAGAAATCACGAAGAAACAGAAATTGAGTTTGCCCCTCATCTCAATTTAATTACGGGACCCAACGGTTCCGGTAAAACGAATCTGATTGATGCTATTCACTATCTCTGCATGACCCGCAGTTTTGTTGCTTCAAGTGATCAATACATCGCGCATCATGATCATAAGTATTTCATGATCAATGGTCATTTTGAGGGTGAAATTCGGCAGGAATTTAAAATCAGTTGCAGTTACTCCAGAGGTGAAGGGAAAAAAATCTTTGTGAATGATAGTCCGGTAGACCGTTTTTCAGATTTGATTGGAATGGTACCGGTTGTTGTTTTAAGTCCGGAGGATCTAAAACTGACCAGTGAGGGACCGGTGGAAAGAAGGTCTTTTCTGGATAGTATGATCAGTCAGATCTCCCCGGCTTATCTGAGAGATCTCATCGAGTACCGAAAAATTCGAAGACAACGGAACCGTCTGCTGCAAGAATTTAATGGGAGCCTATCCATGCTTCAAACGCATCTGGAGCCTTGGAATATTCAGCTTATCAACAAAGGATCGTCTATTATTCATAAAAGAGCAGAAGTTCTGGACAGATTTATAGATTATCTGGCTCTTCAGTACCAAACCATCACAGGTTTAAAACTGAAACCTTCACTGCGATATCAAAGTATTTCAGAACAACCGGGTTCAATAGAGGAGATTCGCGAAGAGTTTGCTCGTCAGATTGAGAAAAATTTTGAGAAAGAGGCTGAGCGTGAGCAGACTCTCATAGGTCCTCACAGAGATGAGATTGTCTTCTATTTAGGAGATATGGAACTTCGGAATTTTGGCTCACAGGGTCAACATCGACTCTTTTCAATGGCATTGAAAATGGGACAACTTTTTTATTACTTGGATGAGCTGGACGATCTTCCAATTCTGTTGCTGGATGATGTTTTTGGTAATTTGGATCAACAGAAAATTGATATCATTACAGAAACACTGACGAAACACTCCGGACAAACGTTTATAACATCAGCTTCAGAACGCCCATTTGATAAAAAACAATATCAACATGTTGAACATAATCGTTGGTTCACTGTTCTGAATTCCAATGTGAAACTAAAATTCTGATATGGCATTTGGCAGAAAACCGAAAGCAATGAATGAACTTCTCAATGAGTTCATGAAAAAAGTACCTCAGCAGGCAGAGCTGAAGAGAGGTATGGTACTACATCTATATCCTGAAGTAGTAGGCGAGCAGATTGCGTCGGCAACGACTAAAGTGCATTTTGAACAATCAAAGTTGATCGTAACGGTTAACAGCGATGCATGGAGGTTTGAACTTCATGCAAATCGATTCTCCATAGCCAAAAAGCTCAATGAGAAAGTTGGAAGTAAGGTTGTCAAAGAAATAATTGTGCGGACATGACCCAAATATGTTTATTTTCTGAGTAATGAAATTTTTAAACTTTATATCAGAACGATTAAAGTCGTTTTTTTCGATGGATCCTGCAGCCAAGCCGGATGCTGCTGATAGCAGTTATTTTGAGAAAAGAGAAAAGATCATCGCTTTTAGTGTGGCCCTCTTTTTTGCACTCTGTTTATGGTTTATCGTGAATTTGAGTCGTGATTTTAACGTCACCATCGATGTGCCTATCGTCCTTTCAAACTTACCGTCGGATGTAACAGTTAGCAGTGATATCCCGGAAACAGCATCTGTCGTACTAACCGGAGAAGGATGGAATTTAATTTCTGTCTATACCAATCCGCCACGGGTGTTAGTAAATGCAGAAACAGATGATGTAAATTTGGCTGAACAACTTAGAAGTCAGGTGGGTGTTTTTTCCAATTTGAATATTGTTCAGGTACTACCTACTCAACTTTATATTCAGAAGGAGAGGAGGGTGAGCAGGAATCTCCCCGTACGAAACAGGGTAAATGTTCAGCTTTCAGATCAGTTTGGTCTGCTGAGTGATCCAATAATATCACCGGATAGTGTAACCGTTATCGGTGCAGAATCTGTTCTTGATTCACTTGAATATTGGAATACAGCTGAAACAGAGTTTACAAATATCAATGAGTCAGTAAATAGAATTGTTCAATTACAATCAATGTCAGGAGTTACACTTGAGCCAACAACGGTAGTTTTATCAATGGAAGTAGCTGAGTTTACAGAAGCTGAAATCCGTGTACCTATTCGTACAAGAAACCTTCCGAGTGGCAGAGCTGTAAGCTATAATCCATCATCCATCATGGTTCGTTATGATGTACCGCTTCAACAGTTTTCTGAAGTAGAGGGAGTCCGCCTTTTCAATGCTTTTGTTGATTACTCACTGATAGAAGAGGACGACCTGGGAACCATCGCCCCGGACGTTGAGATCGTAGATAACGATTACAATGTTCGCCTCCGCAGCTTCCAACCTCCAAGAGTATCCTATTTTAGAATTATTCCTGAATAGGGGTGTCCTCTATTTGAAGTTCTTTGAAGGGTTCTATTACACCCTGTACTTCTTTCGAATCGGGGAAAAAGGAGAGGATCTTGAGCAAAACTTCATCAACCAGCACATCCGGACAGGAGGCACCCGAGGTTAATGCAATTCTTAGAGGTTTATTCTCCATTGGCAGCCAGTTCTTCGTTTCAATAATCTCTTTCTTCCACTGATTGAAATGCTGTACTCTTTCCGGTGAATCAAATTCGCCCGAATCCCTCACATGAAAGGAGGGGCATTGATGTTCTAATATCTCTACCAAATGCATCGTATTGGATGAGTTATAACCACCTACAATAATGGCAAGATCCGGTTTCGCATCGGCCAAAGCATAGGTCGCCGATTGATTCTCATTGGTTGCATAACAGAGCGTATCACTGGTATCGGCAAAATGGTTCTGAACATCTTCAGTCCCAAATTTTTCAGCTGCAGCCCGTTTTAAAATCTCCATAACCTCTTCCGTTTCAGTAGCAAGCATGGTGGTCTGATTGATGACTCCAAATTGCTCCAAATCTTTTAGAGGGTTGAATCCTTCAGTACTTTTATGCCCAAAAAAAGTGTCAAAATCTTCGAGTGGACGTTTACCGGTCATGATATCTGCCAATATATGCGCTTCTTCCGTATTCAAAACGACAACAACAGGAGAGTGATTGGCACTATGAGAGAATGTCGCCCGAGTCTCTTCATGCTGTGATTTTCCATGAACTACCAGGCTGTACCCTTTTTTACCCAATTGATTTCCGCGATTCCACACCTTTTCTACGAATGGGCAGGTGGTGTTATACTGATAGGGATTGATCCCTTTCGATTTCAGTTTTTCTTCAATTTCGAGGGTGGTTCCAAAAGCAGGAACAATCACGATATCATCTGATGTGAGTGAATCAAAGGGTATTCGTTCCGATCCGTCCGTTTCATACAAAAATTTCACTCCACGCTTTAGTAAATCCTCATTCACAGTTGGATTGTGAATCATTTCACTCAATAAGAAAATTCGTTTTCCTGGATTTTCTTCTACGGTTCGATAGGCAATATCAATCGCATTCTCCACGCCGTAACAGAAACCGAAATGACGGGGAATCAGAAAAGTAACCGGACCAAAATCGAGCTCTGTAGGACTCAAATCTTTCTTCCTGGGATCTGTAATTTTATTTGCCTCTTTTACATTCCGAATGATCGGCGAGAGGTACATTTCAGGAATATCGAACGTTTTACGTGCCATTTGTTACGGTTTGAATACGCTGAGTTATTTATAGGGGCTTTCAAAAAACACAGAGATACTTCGACTTCATTCATCGCTCCGCTCCTCATTGCGTTTGTCTTGAGCCTGACGAAAGGCTCAGTATAACGTTAAACGTCACACTGAGCGCAACGAAACGCTCCTAGGTTATCCCACGAAGCGTAGCGCAGTGAAGCCGAAATGGTATCGCTTTAAGGTTTTGCAAAAGGCTTTTTATAATATTATCGAACGGTAAAGATACAAAGTTATTCAAAGAAACACGCAGTGAGACGGTTTGGTTCATAGGTTGGTTGAGAAATGGTATAAAATCCAAACTTTTTGCGTACCTTTCATTCTTCATTAATGATGTTTTATCCATCCGGTTCCGATATAGCCTCGATACAGTTCAGTAAATTCACTTCTGATATTTAGGTCAACGCGCTTTTGGAGGGAATCTCCCTTAACAATACAAGAGCAGAAAGACGCGCGTGGATTTCAACAATTTTCAAATAACTTAATTTTATTCAATGAATGAATCTTCATTTTCAGAGCTGAATATTCAGCCTGAAATATTAAAAGCAATACAAGAAATGGGTTTCGAAGCCCCGACATCTATTCAGGAAAGCTGTATCCCGCTTATTTTATCCGGAGTGGATCTGGTTGGACAAGCACAAACAGGAACGGGTAAAACCGCAGCATTCGGTATTCCGGCTATTCAGAAAGCCAATCGTGGATCAAAAGCTCCAAGTGTGTTAATCCTATGCCCAACGAGAGAGTTGGCCATACAGGTTACAGGTGAGCTGATCAAATTAGCCAAATACACAGACGGCATCTTTACCGTCCCCGTTTATGGTGGACAACCGATTAGCAGGCAGTTAACAGCTCTCAAAAAAGGTGCACAGATTGTAGTAGGCACACCGGGCAGGGTCATTGATCACCTGAAGCGCGGTACGCTCAAATTGGGAGCTCTGGAGATGGTTGTACTCGATGAGGCGGATGAGATGTTGAATATGGGATTCCGAGAGGATCTTGAGGAAATACTGAGCTTCAGTAAAGGGAAGTCTCAAACGGTCATGTTCTCTGCAACGGTTCCGAAGGCGATTCAAAACATCATGAAAAAATGGATGGAGAATCCGGAAATGGTGAAGGTTGAAGGCCGTGCTGAAACAGCTGCCGGTGTTGACCAATACTTCATGGAAGTTCGCGACTCTATGAGAACAGAAGCGGTATCACGTGTAATGGATATGGCTAACTTTAAGTTGGCTCTCATATTCTGTAATACCAAACGGCTGTGTGACTCGCTGGTTCAGGAACTTCAATCCAGGGGGTACTCCTCAGATGCACTTCATGGTGATATGCGTCAACAGGTACGCGATAAAGTGATGAACAAATTCAGAAACGGACAAATTGATATACTGGTTGCGACGGATGTGGCTGCCCGCGGACTCGATGTGGATGAGATTGATGTGGTCTTTAATTATGATATTCCCAACGATCCGGAGTACTATGTGCATCGTATCGGGCGAACAGCCCGTGCCGGTCGATCCGGAATGGCGATCACTTTTACTTCCGGACGAAAGAAGAAACAGATTCGTTTTATCGAAAGAATGATTCGTACAGAATTAAAACCTCTTCCGATGCCTTCCACAAAAGAAGTGCAGCTTTCTAAAATGGATCATCATATTGAGGATCTATTGGAAACTCTTGAGTCGGGTGGACTACGTGAGTATATCGATCAGCTTGAACCATTAGCTGAAGGACATTTTACTCCAATTGAGATGGCCGCAGCCCTCTTAAAAATGAGAATAGAAAGATCGTAACTTTATAAAATGAGTTGTGAGGTTTTAATCTCACAACTCCATTTTTTTTTAATCATTTCCAACAAAGAAGATGGCGTTGGCCATCATCAATTTCCCATTCTCCCAAAAGCCTCTGAAGAGAGGATTATCGATAAAATAGACTACGTTTCCAGATCCGTGTCTTTGGGCTCCAAACGATAAGCTCTGCTCCAGTTGCTCCAACGCCTCATAACCGGCAAAACCACTCAGATGAGCATCTGTCTGAACCGTACCTACATTCCATCCGGAATCTAAATAGCTAAAAGCTGTTGCGTCTGTTTTTAGAGTGTGATAAAGGGGGTCATATCCATATGCCAATGGGTGAGTATCATCAACCACTACTTTAAAAATAGAACCGAAAACACTCGAGCTGATGCTTCTGCGATCTCTGTCCCCATAAGGAAGTAATTGATCTTCAAGGGTCGGCTCTTCATCTGAAGTGAACTTTCGTTGCAGCTGAAACCCATCTCTGCCGGCCAGAATCCTGTTGGCCTGACCAAATGCAATCAGTGTTCCGCCATCACGTGTCCAGGCGCTAATTTTCTCTATCCCGGCATCTGTTAAAATGTCATTGTAAGATCCGGAGGGAAGCACCAATACATTGTAAGAGCTCAGATCTGTACGCATCAACTGATTCGTATGAATAAGTGTAGCCGGGTATTTTAGTTGATGATCAAAGAAGTGCCAAATTTCACCTGCATTGAGAGAGGATGTACCCTCTCCAAGTAATAAAGCAACTTCAGGTTCTGTCAGTACACTTAAACTGGATGATCCAAAATCGGATCCTGATGCGACGAATCCTGAAGATGCTCCATGCAGGGATCTTCCATATTTTTCAGCAGCTTCCAATAAAATCCGGTCAAAATCTTGCCCCAAATTCCGATTATTTTCTCGAGGTATCATCAACGTACCCTTGTCAAAAGTCTCCCCATCTATTTGAAATGAAATTTGCGAAAAACGACTTCGAACACCTTTTTGAGTAATGTCGGCAAGAAAACGTGCATCGTCCATCGACTCCCATCG
>JAGXIS010000174.1 GCA_024635465.1 Bacteroidota bacterium
CAAGTAGCTATTTTAACGGCCCGTATTAAAGATTTAACAGACCATTTAAACGACAATAAGAAAGATCACTCTTCCAGAAGAGGATTGTTGATGATGGTTGGTAAGAGAAGAAGACTTCTCAATTACATGATGAAAACTGATATTGTAAAATACCGTGAGCTCATCAAAGAACTCGGTATTCGAAAATAAGCATCTCTTTAGGGTACGCTAATTAGCGTACCCTTTTTTATATCCTCAGAATGTGTCGGTAATAAGCCCGTAACTATTCTGTTTTGACATGCTCAACAAAAGGATATCAGACGAATAAAAACGATAGAAAAAAACAGTTATGAAAGAAGATTTTAGAAGTGTAGAATTTGCACCCGGAAAAACACTTTCTGTTGAGACAGGAAGACTTGCAAAATTAGCAGATGGTGCAGTAATGGTAAGAATGGGTGATACAATGGTACTTTGTACTGTTGTGAGTGCCAAAGAGCCAAAGCAGGGACAAGATTTTTTCCCGATGGTAGTTGATTTAAGAGAGAGTTTTACTGCTGCGGGTAAATTTCCCGGTGGTTTTATGAAGAGAGAAGGAAGACCATCTGATGGAGAAACTCTTGCAAGTAGACTGATTGACCGTAGTCTTCGACCTCTTTTCCCGAAAGGTTATGTAAATGAGACACAATTCATTTGTCAGGTATTATCATCTGACGGACAACATGAAGCAGATGTACTAGGTGCATTTGGTGCTTCAGCTGCCACACACATTTCAAGTATTCCTTTTGATGGACCCATGTCACAAGTGAAAGTGGGTCGTATTAATGGAGAGTTCATCATTAATCCAACGATTGATGAATTGAAAGAGAGTGATATGGACATAATCGTTGCAGGTACTGCAAAGAGTGTGATTATGATCGAAGGTGAAATGAAAGAGATCAGTGAAAAAGAGATGCTTGAGGCTGTTAAAGAAGGTCATAAAGCGATCGTTAAACTGTGTGAATTTCAAGAAGAGCTGAGAAAAGAGTATGGCGTTGAAAAACGTGAATTTGTCCCGGTAGAAGGGAATCATGACCTTGAAGCAAAAGTATCGGAGCATGTCGGTGATCAATTGAAAGAGATCGTAGCATTAGGTCTTAGCAAAGAGGAATTTAGCGGAAAACTTCGTGAAGTTAAGACAGCCGTGAAAGAGGCGATTACTTCAGAAGTAGGATATGAGGAAGCAGGCAGTGAAATTTCGGAGATATTTGGAGATCTGGTGAAGGATACTGTTCGAAACATGATTCTTGAAAACAAAAAACGAATTGACGGCAGAGCGCCGGAAGATATTCGTGATATCTGGACACAAGTTGGTTACCTGCCCAGAACTCATGGTTCTGCGATCTTTTCACGTGGCGAAACTCAGGCACTGATATCCGTTGCTTTGGGTACAAAACGCGATGCACAAAGTGTGGATACACTGTTTCATGAGAAAGATCAAACGTTTATGCTACACTATAATTTCCCGCCATATTGTGTGGGTGAAGCCGGATTTATGAGAGGTCCAGGCAGAAGAGAAATTGGTCATGGTCATTTGGCTGAAAGAGCCATTAAAATGGTCTTACCGGATTTTGAGGAGTTTGGATATGTTATCCGTGTTCGATCAGACATTACCGAATCAAACGGATCGTCATCAATGGCGTCTGTTTGCGGTGGTTCAATGGCGATGATGGATGCCGGTGTTCCTTTACCGAAGCCGGTTGCAGGAATTGCAATGGGTATGATTGTAGGTGATCATAACACGGTTGTGTTGTCAGACATTCAAGGTGAAGAAGATTTCATGGGTGATATGGATTTCAAAACTGCCGGTACTGCAGATGGTATCACAGCAACTCAGATGGATATGAAAGTTCAGGGTATCAGTTTTGAAGTGTTAGAAGAGGCATTGATGCAGGCCCACAAGGGTAGATTGCATATACTTGGTAAAATGTCAGAGACGATCTCCAAACCAAGAGAAACTCTATCACAATATGCACCACAATTTATTCGCATGACTATTGAAGGCGACAGTATTGGCGCAGTTATTGGTCCTGGTGGAAAAGTGATTCAAACTCTTCAGAAAGAGACCGATACGGAGATCTGGATTGAAGAAGATGAAAATGGAAAAGGACAAATTACAATTTCTGCAGATAGTCTCGAAAAAGCTGAAAACGCTAAAAAACGTATTCAGGCAATAGCCGGTGATCTGGAAGAAGGCACTATCTACAAAGGTGTTGTGAAAGCGATTAAGGAGTATGGCGCATTTGTAGAAGTAGTACCGGGTAAAGAGGGATTGTTACATATCTCAGAACTTGAGCATGGACATGTGAAAAACGTGGAAGATGTTCTTTCTGTAGGTGATGAAATTGAAGTTAAACTGCTAAAAGTAGAACACGGCGGCAAACTTCGACTCTCTAGAAAAGCTCTTCTTCCGAAAGAAGAGGAATAATTTCTGACCTTACTTGTCAGTTTATGAAAGCGGCCTCATGATTATGTGGCCGCTTTTTTTTTGACTATCAAAGATAGACTTACCATGGAATTCTGGAGATATATCTATGTATTTGATTGTAAATTTGCCCCTTTTCAGATTATCAGCTATCATATTATTATGTCTTATCATCGCGCTGAACCAACTTCTATTCTATACTGACAAATCTTTAAAATCTATGAAATATCTGCCGATAATAATGATATTGATTCTGTTTTTATCCGGTTTTCAGACTGTATCTGCACAAGAGACTAACGACTCAAAAGGGGCATTTCTTCGATCCATGTTAGTTCCGGGGTGGGGGCATTATTACAATAATCCGGATGACTGGAACCGTGGAAAGGTACATTTAGCAACAGAAATAGCAATCATTGCATCATACATAGGTTTTCAACGAAGAAGTTCAACTTTAAAAACGGATTATATTACTTTGGCAAACTTGCGATCGGGGGTGGATATTCAAAACCGCAACCGATCCTTTCAGATTGCCTTATCAGATTTTCGATCATTAGAGGATTACAATGATTTTCAGCTTCGAAGTCGTAATTGGAATCGATTATTTGAAGTGAACAATGAGAACAATTGGCAGTGGCAGAGCGAACAGGACAGGCTTAACTATAGTGATCTCCGGACCCGGCGGGATCGTATTAAAAATCAGTTACCTGCTCTTTTCGGGCTTATGGTAGTGAATAGAGTGATAAGTGCAATCAGTGCTTATAATAGAGCTAGACCGCCTGAGAATAGTGTTTATGTGTCACTTGTCCCTTTTATTCATAATAACGGTGCTAATGGGGCTATTACCAAAGTTTCATATCGTTTTTAAGATTGTAGAATTAGTTCATAGATTCTTGAAGGAATATATCTTGATTTATGCTACAGCGTTATAAACTACTTATAGAGTATGATGGCACTCATTTTTACGGGTGGCAAAAACAACCTGATGAGCGCACGGTTGAGGGAGAAATTGAAAAAGCACTATCGACTTTGTATCAATTGGAAATCGATGTGATTGGTCAGGGTAGGACAGATGCCGGTGTGCATGCAATACAACAGGTAGCGCATGTTGATTTGCCTGATACATATAATGAAAGCAGGATCTTACACGCAATGAGGGGATTATTACCGGAAGATGTCACTATTTTTCACCTTGAGAAGACCCATTCAGAGTTCCACTCACGTTTCGATGCAATTTCCAGGAAGTACATTTACAGAATTGCAAGCCGACCCATTCCTCTAGATCGACATAAAGTCTGGTACAGTTTTATGGAATGTGATATTGCAATACTAAATCAGTGTGCTAAAATCTTATTAGGAGAGCATGATTTTCACTCTTTCTGTATAGCGAATGACGATCCAAATTTAACAACTCAATGCACAATTACCGAGAGTAGTTGGAGCAAAGAGGATGGATTACTGATTTATACGATTGAAGGAAATCGATTTTTGAGACAGATGGTTAGAAGATTAGTCGGTACAATGGTTCAAGTCTCGGCAGGTAGAATAGAACCTAAAAAATTTGAGGTGATGTTAACAAAATTAAATAGTACAACTCCGGCTTTCTCAGCACCTCCAAGAGGTCTGACATTAGTATCTGTAGGATATGAAGACTCAAATTAATTGTTGTTATAAGAGATAAGATTTTTAATACTATTAACCATCGTAATCTTAAATATATTTATGATTGTTAATCATAATATCTATATTTTCATTTTTTACTAATTTTAAAAATTCTTGAAATAGATATCTAATAAGATTGTAATCATTGCAGTTCGATACTTATGGCAATCAAAATAAAGGAAAGAGATTTGTTAGCTTCCGGTAAAAGATCCTTCAAAATTGAGGTACCTTATCAATTAATTGAATCTGGGAAAAAAGGCGAAAAAAAACCTTTGATACTTTACTTACATGGTTACGCTGAGAACATCAAAACATTTCAAAATAAATGTGAGCGTTTTTTAGATATTAATGCCTACCATCTTTTTGTTCAAGGACCATATCCTATTTATGATCAAAGTAGCAAAAAAACCGTATCAAATTGGGGAAGATCCTGGTACTTATATGATGGAAAAAGAAAACAATTTATAAAGTCTCTCGAAATAACTTCCGAATTTATTCAGGAAATCATTGATAATCTGATTAAATTCATTAACGTTAGTAAAATTTGTGTACTTGGATATTCTATGGGAGGTTACCAAGCAGGTTTCTTTTCACTGACTCGCTGGAAACATGTCAATGATGTTATTGTTGTAGGTGCAAGGATAAAAACGGAAGTTCTAAAAGATTCAGATTACGAGAATCTTAAACATATGAATATATTAGCAGTTCATGGAAGAAATGATGATAAGGTAAGTTTTGAAGGACAAAAGAAATCCATAGAACAGCTGAAGAGTAAAGGTTTGAAAAGTGAGTTGGTACTATTAGATGAGAATCATGATTTTTCTCCTAAAGTAGTTGAAGAAATATTGAATTGGTTCCAATCTAATGATTATAAAATTACGTAATTAATATAGAGTTACTTCTTGCAACTCTTAAATAAAATTTTGTTATTAAAACATCTAAATCATCACAGTACGAGCTTAAATAATATATAAATGGCGAAACTGGAAAACTTTAATATACTTGTTGTTGAGGATGATCCTACGATAAGGTTATTGGTTAAGAAGGCATTAGAGCATCATGGTGCTAAAATACAAGAAGCATCAACTGCAAAAACTGGAAGAGAGTTAGCCCTCTCATCCGGTTTGGATATAATAATCTTAGATTTAAGACTTCCGGATGGCAACGGATATGATATTTGCGAAAGCATTCGTGCAAATGGAGTTAAAACTCCGGTACTTATATTATCAGCGGATCATGACACGGACATTAAAGTGAGGAACTTAAATGCCGGAGCAGATGATTATTTGACCAAACCATTTAGCATTGAAGAGTTACTTGCTCGAATTGAAGCAATTATGCGAAGGAGTAACAGTACTGAGGGTGTTGTTGAGCTAACATGTCACGATCTTCGTATTGACATGATTAAAAGGACGATTACAGTTAAAAATAACGAGGTTGAACTCACCAACAGTGAATTCAATCTTTTAGTTTATCTAGTTAAAAATAAGGGAAGAGAGATTTCTTTAGAAGAGTTGGCTGAAAATGTGTGGGGCATCGGATTTAATACTCAAACCAACTATATCAATGTTTATGTCAGTTATCTAAGAAAGAAACTACGCAAGCATAGTGATTTTCAATTTATTCAAACAGTTAGAAAGAAAGGATTTAAAGCTGTTTGTGAAGAGTAACTAAAGAAGTTTTATAGTTTCATTCTGAAATCGGTATTTAAAAATCTACTAATCAATAGACTTCATTTATTCGATCAAAGAAACTGTACTCCCGCCATTATCATTTTCCTTAAACATCAGATACTCTTCCGGCGAAATATCTGCGATCATAAAATTAATGGGGTCATTGGGTCTTTCGTCTACTAAAACTTCATAGTGGAGGTGTGGTCCAGCTGAGCGACCGGTATTACCGGAGAAAGCGATTACCTGACCTCGTTGGACTTCTGTTCCGGTTCTAAGTCCGGATTCAAAAGAGGAGAGATGGGCATATCGTGTAATAATTCCAAAACCGTGATCAATTTCAATTAAATTTCCAAAGGTACCTCTTCGGCCGGCAAATGTAACGATGCCATCTCCGGTTGCAAATACTTCAGTATTCACTTCAGCCCTGAAATCTACACCTTCATGCATTCTATTATAACGAAGTATTGGATGTGGTCTCATTCCATATCCACTGATGATAATACCATTGGCAGGTTTTATGGCCGGCATATTACGTAGTCGCGTCTGATTTTGATTGTAATAAGCTTTAATTTCATCGAATGAATGTTTTTGAATACCGATCTGGCGCTCTAATTGATCGATCCGTGATGCGGTACTTCGTAATAGTTCTGAAGTGTCCTCATTATAAAAATCAAAATGCGAATAGGTGTCAGCACCTCCCACACCTGCTATTCTTACATCTTCTGATAGAGGTTCAATACCAAGGATCGTTCGATACATCTCATTATCCAGTTGAGCAATACGCTGAAGTTCATCTTCCAGAGTTGAGATAGACGTTGTTGTATTACTAAGCTGTTCCTGCAGAATTCGATTTTCATCTTTTAATCTTATTTCAGCAGGGGTACCTATAAATTTGGTAAGAAGAGATAGCGCTACAATAGCTAGAACTGATCCATTGATGACCCAAAAAGAGAAAGAGTTGATGATTCTTTTTTTGGTAGAATAAACGACCGGTACAAACTCACACCGTTCATCATCGTAATAAAAATGGTTGTATTTATCTGTCATAAATGATTTTGAGCATAATAAGACAGGGAAAAAGATAACCTTTATGATTGTAAATCGGAAATTCCGACACTATTTAATTAAATTCAATAATACTGCTAATTATTCCAGATCGCCTTCAAAATATTCTATCGCTCTTCGTGGCATATCATCATGATCCTTTTTTGAAGCAATATGATCTTTTATCTTTTTTTGGAAGGCTTCTGCAGCATCATATCCATAGTGTTTTAATAAATAATTCATGGCAATAACTTCAGCAATGACGGTAATATTTTTGCCGGGAGTAATTGGAAGGTGAATTTGGGGGATCTTTGTGCCTAAAATTTCAACAGAATCATGATTAAGTCCGGTTCTGTTGAGGTTTTGATTGTCTTGCCATAAAGAAAGTTCAAGTACAACTTCGAGCCTTTTTTGGTACCGAATTGATCGAATTCCAAACATGGACATGACATCAACTATTCCCAGACCGCGAATTTCCATAAAATGTTTATTCATCTCAGAAGCAGATGCGAGTAGTACATTTCCTTTTTTTGTCAACATCACAACATCATCGGATACTAGCCTGTGACCACGTTCCACTAAATCAAGAGCCACTTCACTTTTACCAAGACCTGATTTACCGCTTATCAGAATACCGATTCCATAAACATCAACCATCGTTCCATGAAGTACGGTTTGAACTGCAAAATAGTCTTCAAGCAGGTCTCTAAGTAGAAACATGAATTTGGTAGTTTCCATCTCAGTTCTGAAGATTGGAATCTCTCGATCTTCTGCTAATTGTTTTAGATTTTTTGAAAGTTTATTGTTATCGGTCAAGATGATGACCGGAATTTCAAAAGATAATAGAGTTTTAAAGGCATCAAATCGTGCTTGTTCCGATAAATGATCCAAATAATTGCACTCTGTATTTCCGATTACCTGAATTCTTTGATATGTAAATAATTCCACATAACCTGCAAGTGCTAAACCGGGACGATGAAGATCTGCCTCAGTAATAGTTTTGTCCACAGCTTTTTCCCCCGCTGCATATGGCTCCAAATCGATCTTAATCCTCTCTTTTAAACGGTCTATCAGTTCTGAGACTTTGATATGATCTCTTATAGGAATCGCTTCTGAGTTGGATAGTGGCATAAAAGTGTTCCTGCTACTGTATATTATAGGTATTGGTTACTGGTATTAAATACCCCATATCTTCAAACACGATCTTGATGAAGTTATGAGGTATAATCAATCTATATTTAGATTCAGTTATGCTCGTAATGTTTGGTTTTGTATTTACGAATCTGTCTTACAGCATTATCAACGGCTGTTCCAATGGCTTGTTCATAGGTTGGAGCCTCTTCTGATACATTTAAAAGTGTTTTAGGTACTTTCACATTTAACTCTGCTATTGCGGGATTATCGTCGTCCTGACCCGGTCGCAATACAATATCACACACAATTATTTTATCAAAAAATTGATCCAGTTTTTCTACTGCACTCAGACAAAACTCCTGGAGTTCCGGGCTCGATTGAAAATGTCTCGCTGTGAAAGTTGTTTTCATAGTTCCTCCTTTAATAATTATTTTTTTGCCCTTGGATGGGCTTGACTGTAAACGTTTTTCAAACGTTCAACGCTGGTATGTGTATATACTTGTGTAGAAGCCAGGCTTGAATGACCTAAAAACTCCTTAATCATTCTTATATCAGCACCGGCATCAAGCATGTGTGTTGCAAAACTATGACGAAGAGTGTGCGGACTTTTTTGTGTAACCTCACTTACTCTCATAAAATAGTCTTTAACTAACCGTTGAACTTTTCTTGGGTACATTCTTTTACCACCTGTAGTGACGAAAAATGCTTTTTTTGCATCCAAATCACTCTTAGAAGTAAACATATTCTCTCTGTTTTGCAAATGGTTTGTGAGAGCTTCAGTAGCTTTTTTTCCAAGTGGAATCATTCTCTCTTTACTGCCTTTACCTAACACTATGATTTGTTGCTGCTTAAAGTTGACATCAGATACATTTAAATTCGTTAATTCACTAACACGTATCCCTGTTGAATAGAGGAGTTCCAGAATAGCTTTTTCTTGAACCTGGATAGGGTCGCTTAAATCAGCTAACTCCATCATTTCATCTATTTCTTCTGTACGAACCGTTTTTGGAAGTCTTTGTTCCTTTTTTGGTATAACTAACAGGTGTGCAGGGTTATTGTCAATAAATCCTCTTTTGAATAAATATTTAAAAAAAGATCGAATGGATGCCACTTTTCGGGCAATCGTATTGCGCTTTTTCCCTTCATCAGATAGTTGACCTAACCAAAGCCGAATTATCAGTCGATCTATTTGATAGATTTCAAGATTTTTAGAATCCAATTGTAATTCAGATGATGCAAATTCAACCAGTTGTTCCAAATCATTTCGATAGGAAGTAATGGTATGAGAAGATGCATTTCGTTCAACTTTCAGATATTGAAGGTATTTCAAAATCAACTCTTTCATCTATTTCAATATGGTGACTCTTTTAATAAAAAAAAACAGAGGATCGATCTCTTTTTAAATTATACTTTACGTCCTTTCCACGAGCTTCTTTTACCCCGCCAATGATCAAGTAATGTTATTAGTCCAAGCCTCTGAAACCATAATACTGCAATTGGATGAGTAAAACCGTAGATAGGATCCCACTTAAACCAGATTGACAGAATTAATCTGTGAATTAAAATGATCGAAACGCAGGCGATTGAAAGAAAAAAGAGCACGGTATTTAGTTGTATCAGGGAGTAAATAAAAATGATAAATGGTAAAACAAAAACAGCTATATGAAGAATAGCAGCGATTATAAAAAGTAGATGAGAGCGATTGAATCCAACAAAAAAATTTTTTCTGAAACCGGTAAACATCTCCTTTTCATTAGGATACATTCTGCACGAAATTGCCCCTACGCCATGAAACATTCTCATGCGGAAACCACTCTTTTTAACATGTTTAGCAAGTTCCACGTCTTCAACAATATTATTTTTAACAGATTGATGTCCACCCATCTTTTGATAAGACTCTCTTTCAAACGCAATACATTGGCCGCATGCAGCTGCAAAAGATGTCTTAACGAATGGTGTCAAAAATTTTGGCATCCACCGAGGATTTCGGAATGTGTAAATTGAAGGCAGAAGTGTAACCAGTGCATAATAGATTAATGGTATGACACTTTTTTCCCAGAAAGTGAGTAAAATTTGTCGGGGCCATACAGTAACCATCGTTATTTGATGATTTTTAAATGCAGCAAAGATATTACTTAAAAGAGATGACTGAGCAACCGTGTCTGCATCCAGGAAGAGTATGTATTGGCCATCAGAGAGCTTACTAAGCTGGTGGCAAGCCCATGGCTTCCCAAGCCAATCGCCCGGCTTTTCAGAGCCATTATGAAGCTTCAGATGTGGGTTGTCACCCATAAACGATTGCACGATGCTTGTGGTTTGATCTGTAGATTGATCATCAAGTACATGAATATCATAG
>JAGXIS010000018.1 GCA_024635465.1 Bacteroidota bacterium
GTTTATACCCTTAAAAAGGGAACTCTCGTTTGGGACATGAAAAAAGTTAAATATGAAGCGATAACAGAGTAATTATGGGTATTGAAAGTGCATTAGGACAAGGTTTTTTAACAACAAAGATGGATACACTGGTCAATTGGGCTCGTTCCAATGCAGCGTGGCCAATGCCAATGGGTTTAGCTTGTTGTGCAATTGAAATGATGGCATTTGCCGGACCTCGGTATGATGTAGCCCGATTCGGATCTGAAGTAATGAGATTCTCACCACGACAGGCCGATGTGATGATTGTGGCTGGATGGTGTACCTATAAAATGTCACATGCTATTCGTCGAATATGGGATCAAATGCCGGACCCTAAATGGTGCATCGCTATGGGAGCTTGCGCCTCTACCGGCGGAATGCATCGCTGTTATGGTGTTGTTCAGGGAGTCGACAATTTTATTCCGGTTGACGCTTACATATCCGGATGTCCTCCCAGACCCGATGCCGTGATCCACGCACTTATGAAGATTCAGGACAAGATTAAAACAGAGCACTCTGTGATGCTCGACACCTAGTATTTATGAGCTTAAAACTAACCGAAGCCCTACAAAAAACTGTCGATAGCCTTACACAAACTTTTGCGGATAAGGTAATCGAAGTGTATCAATCATCCGGTGACACTTTCATACGGGTTGAAACCGATGCAATTATTGATATCAGTAATCATCTAAAAAATGAACTGCATTACATCTATCTAAGTGATGTTTTTGGTATCGATCGCTACACAAGCGAAGAACGATTTGAAGTAGTTTATAACCTACTTTCTCTGAGAGATCAAACAAGGGTTTTTATTAAAGTGAGATGTGAAGAGGAAAATCCTGAGGTTGAAAGTGTAACCTCTGTTTGGCCGGCAGCCGGTTGGCCTGAACGAGAAGTATATGATATGTTTGGTGTAAAATTTAGAAATCACCCAGACCTTAGAAGAATATTCCTCCCAGAAGATTTTCAATATTATCCGCTTAGAAAGGAATTTCCACTATTGGGTATTCCGGGATCCATTGAATTGCCAAGTACAACCCCGGATAGTGATTAAGAGTCTATTATGAAATTAACAGACATTCAAAACAAAGTTCACTCAACTTTTTTCAAAGAGCACCAAAAGAGTCTCTATCAAAGTCTTGAAGATAAACATACGACTCTGGAAGAATTGGATGACGGCGATCCGTTAACTACAAAAATGGTTCTTAATATGGGACCGCAACACCCGGCAACACATGGGGTTTTGCGACTTGTTCTTCAGTTGGATGGCGAAACGATAGAAAAATGTAAACTGGATATCGGTTACCTTCACAGAGGCGTTGAGAAAATTGCGGAGAATAAAACCTACCAGGAGTTCATGCCATACACAGATCGTATGGATTATTTATCTCCTTACAGTAACAATGTAGCTCTATGCACAGCTGTCGAAAAAATTGCAAGTGTTGAAGTACCTGAACGAGCTCACTATATCCGAATGATCGGTTGTGAACTCGCCCGAATATCATCTCACCTACTTTGGCTGGGAACCATGGTAATGGATGCCGGGGCCATCTCTTTCTTTATTTGGACATTCAAAGAACGGGAGAAAATATACGATGTGATGGATCGTATTGCAGGACATCGGTTTACAGTCTCTCACGCCAGAATTGGTGGGGTCGCTAATGATCTTACGGACGAAGCAACAGGGGCTATAAAAGAGTTTGTCGATACTTTCCCAAAAGAGCTTAAAGATTACCATAAACTTCTGGACAGAAACCGAATATTTTTTGAAAGGAACGAAGCTGTTGGTGTACTTAAAACAGAAGATGCCATTGCTTCCGGCGCTACAGGCCCCCTTCTCAGAGGATCCGGTTTCGGCCTGGACATCAGAAAGGTATCCCCTTATCTCCGTTATAATGAAGTAGAATTTGATGTACCAACACGTTTGGAAGGAGATAATCTGGCCAGATATTACGTCCGTATGGAAGAGATGCATGAAAGTATTCGCATCATCAAACAGTGCCTCAACAAATTGCCATATGGCCCTATTCGAACGGATAATGCAAAACAAGCTTATCCATCCAAAGATGAAGTTTATTACTCAATGGAAGGAATGATTCATGATTTCATGATGACAGATACCGGAATATGTCCACCCGAAGGTGCAGAATGCTACCATGCTGTTGAATCACCAAAAGGTGAACTCGGATACTATATCCAAAGTGATGGAACCGGACATCCCTGGAGATTAAAAATTAAAGCACCCTCATTTTCAAACCTGCAGGTTCTTGAAAATATGCTGGACGGTGAAATGGTTGCGGATACAGTAGTAATTATTGGGGGTACTGACCCCGTACTCGGAGAAGCAGATAAATAAGATTATGACCTACGAATTTACAACAGAAGATTTAAAAGAGATCGAAAAGATCAAATCACGATATCCTGAAGTGAAACCCGCCACACTACCGGTGTTATGGATTGCTCAAAATAGATTTGGCCATGTAGATCCGGATGTTCAGAAACTGGTCGCTGCAACCCTTGATCTACCTGAAGCTCATGTTCATGGTGTGGCCACTTTCTATACTCAGTATTACAAAGAGAAGAAAGGAAAGTATGTTTTGGATGTTTGTACATGTTTAAGCTGCCAACTTTGTGGCGGTTATGATATGCTTCATTATCTCGAAGAAAAACTGGGGATTAAAACCGGAGAAACTTCGAATGATGGGATGTTCACATTAAATCAGGTAGAGTGCCTGGGAGCTTGTGGTTATGCCCCAATGCTTCAGATTACAAACGACAAATATGTAAATAATCTTACACCTGAGAAAATTGACAAACTTGTAGACTCCCTCAAAAAAGGTGAAGAGCCAAGTTATGAAAAAATGGAAATGCCTCTTCGAAAGAATAATTAGGTTATCATGAGTACTGTAGATTGGAAAAATTTCGAACCCGTATTGATTCCGGATATCAAAGATCTCCACAAGATCGATGTATACGAAAAAAATGGCGGTTATCAAGCATTAAAAAGCATTCTTACCGACAAGAAAAAATGGGCTGATCCAAAAAGTGTTGTCAATGAAGTAAAGGAGGCCAACATCCGTGGAAGAGGAGGCGCCGGTTTTAATGCAGGCTTAAAATGGTCTTTTATGCCTCCGGCTGATGGGGGGGCTCGATATCTAGCCTGTAATGGTGATGAATCTGAACCGGGGACATTTAAAGACCGCAAAATTTTTGAATATAACCCCCACCTATTTATTGAAGGGGCACTGATTGCTGCATATGCAATGGAAATTACCTCTATCTATGTATACATTCGCGGCGAATATCTCCCTTACATCAAAATGATGGAAAAAGCGATTGAGGATGCTTATGACAAAGGATATATCGGTAAGAGCATATTCGGAAGTTCGTTTAATGTAGATTTTTATGTCCACTCCGGTGCAGGTGCTTACATTTGTGGAGAGGAGACATCCATGCTTGAATCACTGGAAGGGAAACGAGGTTATCCAAGAGTAAAACCCCCATTTCCTGCTCAAAAAGGTTTATGGGGACGTCCAACCACGATCAATAATATTGAAACACTTTCTCATGTTCCGGCTGTCATCAATAGGGGAGCTCAATGGTTTAAGAATATCGGAGCACCCACACATCCCGGACCCATTCTTTACGGAATATCAGGTCATGTAAATAAACCGGGTGTTTATGAACTTCCATCAGGTATACCGGTTATTGACTTGATAAATGAAGTGGCGGGCGGCATCCGAAATGGGAAAAAACTGAAAGCAGTGATTCCGGGCGGGTCCTCTACTCCTATTTTGAGAGCCGACCAATTGGAAGGAATTACGATGGACGCCGACTCCCTTCGAACAGTTGGCTCTATGCTGGGCACCGCCGGAATGGTAGTCATGGATGAAGATACAGATATGGTAGATGTGCTTTGGAGAATTGCTCACTTCTATCATCACGAATCTTGCGGGCAGTGCACTCCATGTCGTGAAGGAACCGGCTGGCTTGAAAAAGTACTTCTCAAAATAAAAAATGGTGAAGGCGAAGTAAGAGATTTAGACCTCCTTTTAGATGTGACAACACAAATGGAAGGACGAACTATTTGTGCACTTGCCGATGCAGCTGCATGGCCGGTACGCTTTACAATCAATCGATTCCGTGACGAGTTTGAAGCCAGATGTAAAAAATCGGTTCATGCTTTGGCATGATGAATTAATCAATAATCAACAATCAGTATAAGATGCCTCAGGTAATTATTGACGGTCAAACATACGAATTTGAAGGTAAGCACAAACTTCTTCAGTTTATCCAGGATCTTGGAAAAGAAGTTCCTTTCTTCTGCTATCACCCATCCATGACCGCACCTGCAAATTGCAGACAGTGCATGGTAAAAGTAGGTCAGTTTGTAAAAGATCGCGAAACGGGTGAATATGAATTGGATGACGATGGTGAAAAAACCATTCGTTGGTTTCCCAAACTGCAAACATCTTGCAATATCGATGTTGCAGATGATATGATTGTTCATACTCAGGAAACAGATGCACTTGTTCGAAGAGCACAAAAGGATAATCTGGAATTGATTTTGATCAACCATCCGCTCGACTGTCCTATTTGTGACCAGGCCGGAGAGTGCCCGCTTCAAATTCAAACCTATAAATATGGACCCGAAGGGAGCCGGTTTGAAGTCAAAAAAGTACATAAACCTAAACGGGTGACCCTCGGGCCAAGAGTTGTATTGGATGCAGAACGTTGTATTAATTGCACCCGATGTACTCGTTTTACTGAGCAGATCAGCAAGACACATCAATTGACTATCACCTCAAGAGGCGATAAAAATTATCCCACAACAGCTCCGGGCCGTGAGTTTGATGACCCATATTCATTAAACACAGTTGATATTTGTCCGGTTGGAGCACTTACATCGGCAGATTTCCGTTTCAGGGCACGGGTTTGGGAAATGAATCAAACCCCCAGTATTGACATTACCAACGGTAAAGGTTGTAATATTGATCTTTGGACTAGAGATAACATCATACTTCGTATTACACCAAGATATAATGGCGAAGTAAATGACCATTGGATGCCTGATGATGGCCGAGAAGCCTATAAAATATTTAACGAAAACCGTATCTCCAGACCACTCCAAAAACTCGATGGAGAACAAATACTCTCCTCTTGGAATAACAGTATCGCAACGTTCATCGAACAGATTGAAGTAAGAGATAAGAAAGAAATACTTTTTATCGGTTCTCCTCACGCCTCTGTAGAGGAAAACTACTCTCTGCAACAGTTTGCAAACTTGATTGGAATCAATGAAGTCGTGTTTACCAACCACATTGAGAGTGGAAAAGGCGACGGCTTTTTATTGACGGATGATTTGGCCCCGAACGCAACCGGCTGTCGATTACTGGGTCTTAAAGAACAGGATCAAACAGAACTTAAAAACCGTGTTAAAGCAGCGACAATGATCGTCTTGGTTAGTGATCATTTCGTAGATAGAGGTGTGCTATCTACTACCGATCTTGACGGAAAATATTTGATTTCATTTGCAACGAACCATTCGGAAACAACCAAAATTGCAGATTTGGTCATACCCATCACAACAGCAGCGGAACATGCCGCTTCTTATGTGAATGTGGACGGAAGAATTCAACGTACAATTCCGGCTAAAGAAACAAAATATTCAAACCGTAGCCTCAATCTGGAAATGTCTGTAAGCAGACTCGATCGTTACGGAACTAATTTTGACAATTGGGTGACAGAGGATAATAAAGTGGATTGTATTCCTCTTTGGAATTTTATCAGTGAAGTTGCGAATGCATCAGGATTGGAACTCTCTTTTGATGATGGCCGCTCTATAATGAATAAAATCTCTGATAAATTGAAAACCTTTGAAAATGTAAGTCATGAAGCAATGGATGATCAATTAGGAATTCAACTTTCACTAAATCCAAAAACTGAAACGCCAAAAGTTAAGTGAATCCTGGAATTCGAATGAATTCACTAAAAGATATTATAACCAAACGATAAAACGAACCCACAGGGATGACTGAAGTAACTGTTACATCATTTATTATACTCGGAACTGCTCTTTTTATGCTCCTTAATTCAGCAGCGGTAGCCGTATATGCGGAACGAAGAGTTGCAGCATTTATTCAAAATAGGGTTGGCCCAAATCGTGTGGGACCTTTTGGACTTTTACAGCCTATTGCAGATGTGCTAAAATTACTTTTAAAAGAGGATGTAACTCCTACCGATGGAAGCAAATTTATTCACACTGTAGCACCGATGGTTCCTGTTATTACCGCGCTTATGACCGTTGCAGTTATCCCTTTTGGTGAAGGAATTTATGCAACGGATATTAACGCCGGTGTCCTCTACTTGTTAGCTGTTGCATCTTTGAGTGTCTATGGTGTAACATTAGCCGGATGGGCTTCAAAC
>JAGXIS010000175.1 GCA_024635465.1 Bacteroidota bacterium
CAATAAAACCTTCAGGTTGTGGTCCATAGGGATCGGATCCAAACCGGAACTGAAAATTGCGTACATCATTACTGTTAAAATCAAACCAATCCAGATAAGGTTCAGGTATAACGGTACCGTTCCAGGCGCTAACTCCACTACCAAAAAATAAACCTCCGTCAGTATTTCCTAAACCCCTTATTGTGAATATAGCTCTTCCAACAACGTCAACGGTCATTGGAATGGCAAAAATTACCTCATTGGTTGGTAACTCATTACCAAACAGTTCGTAATAATCTGAACCTACTGGATGATCGGATAACGCACCTGAGTGTAGGCTGAAACCTCCTGCTTCCATATTTACGATAGCGTTATAAGACTCCTGCCACATGGCCGATCCCGTATATACCTCGGCATTGAGGTATAGTTTAGCCATGAAAGCGTAAGCGCTCCACTTGTTAAATCGGCCGTAATATTCACCACCTATATTTTCAGGTAATTGTTCGACATTTTCAGTCAACTCCCCTTCGATCCAGTTGAAAATAAAACTTCTGCTCTCAACCGGTATCTCGTCAATTGTTACGGTATTTTCAGTGTAGAAAGGCACATCACCCCAACCGTCAATTAACAAGTAATAGAACCATGCTCTTAAGACTTTCGCTTCAGCGATCTGTGCCTCTGCAGCTCCGGCCGCAGACAGTTGTTCTACAGCAAGATTGGCCTTATAAACTGACTCATAGAGCCAATTCCAAGCACCGTTTATATGTGGATGATCCGCAGTCCATTGACGTTGGTACATTCTCGCCTGTTCCAGTCCCCAGTCACCGGTTGTCCTGTGAGGGATAACTTGTTCATCGGTGGAGAAGCTGGTTATGTCATACCACCCATTATCAGCACCTGCATATCCTTGCCCACCCCAGTTACCCGGGATCTGGGCGTAAACACCTGCCAAAGAGGCAGCTGCACCCTCCGGGGTACCATAGAATTCCTCTGAGGCATAACTGTCGTAAACATTCTCGGTTATATCCGTACAACCAAAAGCAAGAACTAAGACAAAAATGTAAAATATAATTGATTTCTTCATTTGTTTATCCTGTTTGAGTTTTAAAATTCTTTAGAATATTACTTCTAATCCCATTGTGATACTGGTTGTACGGGGATAAAATCCACCACCACTACCATTCCAGCCAACTTCCGGATCCAGACCCGAATAACCGGTAAACACATGTAGATTTCGTCCGGTAGCTGACACACGTATATTTCGGATACCCGGTAATACGTCTGAGATTGTATAACCTATTGTGACATTATTTAATCTCACAAAATCGCCATCTTCAAGCCACAGGTCAGAACCATATTCGGTTGTGTACAATCCTAATTCGGTGGCGCTCTTTAAAACATTACTTCTACCGAGTATTTCAAGCTGGCTGAAACTTTGCTTGATACCATTGTAAATCTTGTTACCTCCCTGCCCGAGCAATACCATGGAAAAGTCTAAGTTTTTATACATCAATCTAGGTGTAAATGCGAAAGTGTAGGTTGGTGTAGCTTGACCAGCAAAATATCTGTCCTCACTCCGACTCGATTGATTAATATTACCGTCATTATTGATGTCCGAAACAGTCTCTTCACCGTTCTCATTTATTCCTGTGTGGCGCAAAATGTTGTACTGGCCAATCGGTCTTCCCTCAATTAAGTAGTTATTTGGCCCCCAACCTGCGTAATTGGTAACCAGTTCTACACCGGCGATACTTCCACTCATGCTTATAACCTCATTTCGCATAAAAGAAATGTTTCCGGTCAGGCTTAGTTGTAGATCACCTGAATTGATAGCCAGGTAATCTAAACTTATTTCAAGACCTTCATTTTCCATTTCTCCGACATTTGCCTGTATACTGCCATGTGGGAAAGGAGGTTGTGGAACACTATAACCGAATATCAGGTCTGTTGTTCTCGACCGATACACATCTAGGGTTCCGGTCAATCTGTTATCGTTAAACCCGAAGTCTAATCCCATATTCATTTGGCGACGTTCCTCCCACCCCAAATTTGGATTTGCGTTCTGGTTAACTTGAAATTGATTGATTAATTCACCGCCAAAATAAACTCGTCCGGCACCACTAACCAACTCTTTAGAATTCAGTGGGCCGAGTCCCGATTGATTACCGGTGATCCCGTACTCAACTCTCAATTTTAAAGAGCTGATCAGGTCAATATCTGACATAAAGGCTTCTTCAGTGATTCTCCACCCAATGGATGCAGATGGGAATATTCCCCATTTATGATCTTCACCAAAAACCGAAGAGCCATCTCGTCTTACGGTTGCCGTAAACAAATACTTATTATCAAAGGCATAATTTCCACGGCCAAAGAATGATACCAGCTTCCTCTCATTTTTATAAGAACCATACTCACCTGGCCCTACCGTCCCTAAATCCATTGCATGGTACGATGTAAGATCATTAAAAAATCCATCTGCGAAAAGGTTATTCCCATGATCTACCTGGCTTTGCCATTCATACGCTGCTAGCCCGCTAAATCGGTGGGGGCCTATTGCATTGTCGTAATTGAGGGTCATGTCCATCTGCTTTTCATCGCTGTAATGACTTGCAACCCATGCCTGGCCATTTGACTCACGCGCATCGGCAATGGTTGTCAAAGGTGAATCATAGCGGCCTTGACTAATTTCACGCTTACGCCAACTGCCAAACCAGCCGATAGTTAAACCCGGCATCACTTCGAAATCCGCTCGGAGATTACCTATCTGATTGAGCGTTTCACTTTCATCGATAGCTTCTTGGGCTACAGCATACGGGTTGAGGTATTCAAACACGTTATTATCAAAGAAATAGCTTCCGTCTTGGGCAAAGACCGGGTCAACCGGCTTTGAGACGTAAGCATTACTAATCAAATTACCGGAAAAAGAAGCCCGACCAACAGTAGGGGTTCCAATGTTATTTCTAATGCTGGTATTTATATTTGCTGAAATAGTCAATCTGCCCTCCAATGCATCTTGTGTTGCCTGGGCACGGATGACATATGTATCATTATTACTGGAAAGAACGAGCCCTTTCTGGAGAATTCCTGATACAGAAGCTCTGTAGTTAAAATTGTCACTTCCACCGCCGAATGAAATTGTGTGATTTTGCGTCATACCCCTTCGGGTTAACAAGTCATACCAGTCAGTATTACCATTATTATCTGCATTCTCACCAACTCCTGGAAACTGTTCGGCCGTTGCTCTCCATTCCTGAGCGTCTAATATTTCGAGTCTATTGGCTAGATAGTCAAAAGAGACACTTCCATCGTAACTTACTGAGAAATTACCATCCTGATTCGATTTGGTAGTAACCAGTATTACACCGGCAGCTCCCCTGGAACCATAGATTGCAGTTGCAGAAGGGCCCTTTAGTATTTCGAATGATTGAATTTCACTGGTGGGTACTTGATTCAATAGATCTGCTTCCCCCTGGACTCCGTCAACAACAAATAGGGGATCATTACTATCGTTATCGAATGAACCTAAACCCCGAATTCGAACTTGAGGAGTACTACCGGGCTCATTATTCGTCTGGATTATACTGACTCCTGCTGACCTACCTGCAAGTGATTCCAGCGAGCTTTGGACTGCCCCCTGATTTAGATCATCTGCACTTACTCTTCCAATAGCACCCGTCAAATCCCGTTCATTTTGTGTACCATATCCAACTACAACTAAATCTTCTAACATTTGAACATCTTGGGCCATTTCAATATTTATCTCAGATCTTCCGTTAATTGAAATTTCCTGACGCTGATAACCGATGTAGCTGAAAACCAAAATATCCACCTCATCGGATACTGTAAGTTCATATTCACCATCCACATTTGTAGTGGTCCCGGTGGGGGTATCCATAGTGCCTTCCGATAGTTGGGCAATCACATTCACACCCGGAAGCGCTTCCCCGGTTTCCGCATCAATAACCCTACCCGTAACTGTTTGCTGTAAAAGATCTGTATCCAGAAATCTTTCTTTTTCGCGTATTACAATTACATCACGTGTAGACGGCACAACCGGCTCCAAATTTGTACCCTCAAACAATTTATAAAGCACTTCAAACACAGGAACATTGTCCATATCCAATGTTACTTTCTTATTGGGCATTAAATCCGAATTGTAAGAGATTCCAACCCTGAGTTGATCGGCCAGTATTTCCAGGGCATCCGCCAGGTTCATATCCTCAATCTTAATTGTGATCAGCAACTCTTCAATCTCTTTGGTCTCTGAGATAAGCAGCTGTACCAGAGCGGTGTCATCTTGGGTATACTGTGCTATTTGGCTAGCATTAGCATATGGTTTAACAAGTATAACGAGAAGTAATGCACTGCAAAAACATGCAAGCCATTTGCGGTAACTTTCCTTAACAGTTATAGGTAGTGTTTTGCCTGTCATAATGTTCAGATTTTTGAATTAATATTGTGTACTACTTTATATATGATATAATCATGTCCTATTTCTTATATAGGATAACTTTACTCATTTTGGCTCCAATGCACCCGGTCTTCGATTGCCTCATAATCAATCTCCAGAGTCATCGCGATCACTTCCATCGTTTTTTCCATAGAGTTGCTAGAGAAGTTGGACGTTAGCTTCAGATTAGCAATCCTTTCGTTTCCAAAGCTGCATTCTTTTCCGTAAATACGGTTGAATTGTATACAGACCTGTGCCAGAGTCATACCATCAAACACCAACCGTCCGTCTTTCCAGGCGAGATAGTTCTCAACAGCCAGGTCATCCACGTCAAAGGCCCGGTTTTCCAGATCCAAATATCCATATTGGTTTTTTGACAAGAGGACAGCTAACTGTTCCGATTCCGTTCCGTTTTCTTCACTTTTGAATGAGACTTTGCCTTCTACAACAGCTACTTGGACATTCTTTTGGCCTTCGATAGAACGGACATTAAAGGCAGTTCCAAGTACTTCTACTGAAGACTGATGGGTATGAATAATGAATGGTTGATCCGGATTATGTTCCACATCAAAAAAAGCTTCTCCGGTTAATGTAATTTCACGGTCTCCCTTCAAATAATCCGGAGATACGACAATTTCGGAATTTTCATTAAGGTTGATGACTGAACCATCGGCAAGTGTAATATTTTTGGTTTCTTCGCCTTGAGTTTGGAAAATAATAGGTTGTTGTTCAGCCAATAACTGTTCTGCAACATATTGTTGTTGTATTATTAAAAATAGAGAGGCAACAGCAATTACCAGTAAAGCAGCAGCTACTTTTATGGAATATCCAATCCAATCTCTGCGATGTAGTGAAAAAATGTTCCTCTTTTTATTAATTGATTGATGAATCGCACTGTATAACATTTCTGACTCAAGTTCAGGAACCAACTCCTTCAGTTCCCGGCGATCCATCAGACCGAAATCCACATCTAGTCTCTTTTGTAGATATTTTTTACCTTCAGAAGACTCAAACCACTCCAAAACCTTGCGAGTTTCATCGGGTGTGGCCTGATTGGTAAAAAATTTATCGATGATTTTTTTGTTCATTACTACTTTATTTCGATTGATTTTTTCATCACTTATACATGTAGTACACAATCGAAAGAGAAAAGTATTAGATGAAAATTATTTTTTTTTTAAAATGAACCTCTATTCCGACACAAACCTATAGAGGAACAAAGTGAATTGGTGAGAATTTTACTTCAAGAAATGAATTAGAGAATCACCCTATTATTATATCGTAAGAGGAAGGAAACCTTATTCGAAAAATAGAGATTTAGGTACAGATCAAATGACAGCAATCAATCCAAATAGGATAAGTATTCCAAAAAGCCCAGCGTTTTTTTTCAGGTAGGTTCGGATAAATTTTGAACTAAGGTAGTAGTGAGTCTTTACTGTACGGATATTTATCTTAAGCAAATCAGCGACTTCGGAATTAGTATGACCTTTAAGAGTTCGGAGTTCAAAGATTTCTCGTTTTCGATCTGAAAGTTCAGCCATGCCTTGCTCCAAAATATCATGATATTCTTTGTAAAGCATCTCATCTTCTGTCAGAGTACATCGGGGATATTGCCCCTGATTCAGATCCGCAATCGAAATAATCTCTTTTTTATTATCCCGAAGTATATTCAACACATGATTTCTGAGCATTGTAAACAGAAATCCCTTAATTGATTTTGATTCATCAAGGCGATCTCTCTTGGTCCATAATTTTACAAAAATATCTTGTACTGCATCTTCTGCCTGCTCAGGTATTTTTACATATTTTTTGGCTATATAATACAATTGGACATGATAACGATCGTAAATTTCCCTGAACGCTTTTTCATCACCATCCCGTATTTTTTGAACTAAAATTGTATCGTTCAAGTCATGCATTGATGTTTACATTATGGTAAAATTCGTACAATGAGCAAATCTGACTAATTCAATTAATACTGATTTAAATTAAATTGCAAATACTAACTTTAAAATATTACTCCATTCAGGATTTTCAGAACACATTGAAAATTCTAATAACCTGCAGCCTGACCATCTTTTCTATGGTCTGATCCTCCATAGTAAAATACCCCATCAAACAGAATCCCCTGAAAACCACCGAAACGTTCAAAACCATACATCACATCATGACCCTTAACCATTAAATTTCGAACTGTTTCATAAGAGAATCCTGACTCCAGTTCTACTGAGCCACCG
>JAGXIS010000176.1 GCA_024635465.1 Bacteroidota bacterium
GCAATGGAGAGGATATTATTATTCATATCAAAAATATCATCACCAACCCACCAACGATTGATTGAGTAAGGAATAAACTGTGCGAACGACATTGCACCTGCATAACTGGATTTAAGCTCAAACACATCAATATTTTTTCTTTCTGTAAACTTAAGTAGCTCTTCCAATTGCGCTTTGGCAAAATCAGCCCGATAATCTTCATTGTACATGGATACATACACATTCAAAGGATTGAAACTTCCAATATTCTTTCCAAAATCAGACTCAATGCCAATAATTGAAGCGATCACTGTTGCCGGAATACCATACTCTAACTCAGCTTTTTTGAGCTGATCCGAATGGATTTCCATAAATCCTGATATTCGATCTCTTTTATCATTAAATCCCAAAATTCTTTGATAATCTTCCAGGCTCAATGTGCGTCGTTCAGCCGAGGATTTAAATCGATCGCCAATACCATCATATAATTCAAATCTGGTGTCCGTTAATAGCGATTCAAGTTCTAAATTTTGCGTTTTCATATACTCCACAAGCTGCTGGAGTCGGTCGTTATCCGATTCAATCGTGGGATAGGTGTTATCAATTTGATAGGTCGTAATTTCAGTACTCACCGGATTTACCATGAGCATGAAAGAGAGGATTAGGGAATAAATCATAAGTCGTAATTAGGTGATGCAGGATTCTTGTAGATGATACTACATTAATACTAAATTTTCAGACTGAAATCAATGACAAATGTTTTGGTATTGAGGATAAAATCTACTTTTATTGTTGGGATTTTATCAGCAAAAGGTTGTTCATTTTAGCATATTGTGATTGATATACCGATTGTACTTTATTAAAGTGACCTTTTAATTAAAAAATCTACCCATGAAACGACTTGTTCTACCAAGCATTGTTTTTTTTATCTCAATTATAATGTTGACCGGATCTATTAACATGGATCAACATGAAACCACTCAATCTTACGGTATCTTTGAAAATGCGCTGGATCTGGGAGAGGTTGAACATTCAGGATCTGCTCAATATGATGAGGCAAATCAAACGTATACAATATCAGGCAGCGGCAACGGAGTAGGAGAGAGTGATGATTCGTTTCAATTTCTATGGAATTCTGTACAGGGCGATTTTATCCTGCGAGCTGATATTCATTATGAGAATCCATCAGAGAATGTAAACTCAGATATAAATTATGGATGGTCGGTGCGAAATTCACTTAGTTCAGATTCAGAAATGGTGACAATTTCCGTTTCACAATCAAGTGGCACTTCTGCATCAATAAGAACAGAAAAAGAGGGTGTTTCTTCATCCTATACTCTTTTGAGATCATCCGTAGATGTCATTCAGCTGGAACGAGTTGACGGTGTTTATTCTGTTCGTTTAGGCGCTTTTGGAGAACCATTGGAAACTCAAGAAATACCGGATATTAATCTACGAAATGAAGTACTTGCCGGACTATTTGTACACTCTGAAGATCCAGATAATGTTGCTGAACTGTCTTTCCGAAATGTTCGAATTGTGAAGCCGTTTCCTGAGAATGAGCAACGTTATCAGAGATATTTAGGAAGTCGGATGGAGGTGTTGGATGTAGAAACAGGTATGAGAAAGGTGCTATTTGAGACGGAACATTCTGTTCAGGCACCTAACTGGACTGTCGATGATGAAAGGCTCATCTACAATTCGAACGGTTATCTTTATAATTATTGGTTATCTAGTGGACAAATCACTTATCTAAATACAGGTTTTGCGACTAGTAATAATAACGATCATGTAATTACATTCGATGGAGAACAGATTGCAATAAGTCATCACGTGGCTTCTGATAACAATCAATCCACAGTCTTTATGTTGCCGATCGATGGAAGTGACAATCCACGACAGGTGTCCAAATCAGGAATGGGTCATTCTTACCTGCACGGTGTGTCACCTGATAATCAAAAAGTCATTTTTACGGGCTGGCGTAATAATAAATATGACCTCTACGCATCGGATGTAAATACGATGGAGGAGACTCAGCTTACAGATACTCCATTTCTGGATGATGGGTCGGAATATTCACCGGATGGTGAGTATATCTACTTTAACTCTAATCGCACCGGTGCGATGCAATTATGGCGCATGAAAGCAGATGGCAGCGAACAGACTCAACTGACATTCGATGAAAATTTTAATGATTGGTTTCCGCATATTTCACCGGATGGAGAAAAGATTCTTTTCATTAGTTATGGTACGGATGTAGAGTCGGGTGATCATCCTTTTTATAAGCATGTAACTCTTCGCGTGATGCCAGTAAGCGGTGGAGAACCAACTGTTGTTGCTTACCTTTATGGTGGACAAGGTACAATCAATGTGCCTAGTTGGTCACCTGATAGTCGCTATGTCGCATTTGTGAGTAATTCTGGCAGATTTTATTGATGAATGAGTGAATCGGTCAAATCTGTACTGATTATTGGTAAAGTGTGGCCGGAGTCCCGTTCATCAGCTGCCGGGAGTCGTATGTTACAACTGATTGATGTATTTCAAAACCAAGGATTTGAAACTCATTTTGCGTCAGCAGCATCAGGAAGTGATTATTCAGATGATCTATCAATCCGAGGGATAGTCTGTCACGAAATAAAGCTAAACGATACTTCTTTCGATCTTTTTGTGAAGAGATTGAATCCAACGATTGTGATGTTTGATCGCTTCATGACCGAAGAGCAGTATGGATGGCGCGTGGCAGAGCAGTGTCCGGATGCCGTTCGTATTTTAGATACGGAAGATCTGCACTCATTAAGGTTCACCCGACTGAAATGTTTAAAAGAGGGGGTGCCGTTTCAGTCGGTGTTGATGTTTCAAGAAGAGATCACCAAAAGGGAATTGGCAGCAATTTATCGTTCAGACCTTTCTATCATGATTTCCACCTATGAGATGGATCTGCTTCAAAACACGTTTGAAATAGATACAGATTTCTTGTTCTATCTTCCTTTTTTACTTGATCCAATTTCCGATACCGTTAGAGATAAGTGGACTGCATTTGATGATAGAAATGGGTTTATGATGATTGGTAATTATCTTCATGAACCTAACCTGGATGCAGTCAAATGGTTGAAACAAGTGATCTGGCCACTTATACGTGCACAATTGCCTGATGCTGAACTAAATATTTATGGTTCATATGTTTCACAGGAAGTGATACAAATGGATAACAATAAGGAAGGATTTTATGTGCATGGAAGAGTTGATCATTTGGAACATGTTATCTCTCAAGCCAGAGTAATGCTTGCACCGCTGCGTTTTGGAGCAGGTTTAAAAGGAAAGCTGTTAGATGCGATGGTTTTCGGGACCCCATCCGTGACAACTAGCATTGGTTCGGAAGGAATTTCGGAATCACAAAATTGGTGTGGTGCAGTTAATGATGACCCAAAATTGTTTACTGAAGCTGCTGTGAATCTATATTTGAGTAAAACAGATTGGCTCAATGCTCAAAACCGGGGCATATCTATTGTTAACAATGATTTTTTGAAGAAGGATCATATCCCGACTTTTACCAAAAAAATGAATGATTTGATTGAGAACATAGATGCTCATCGCAATAAGAGTTTTATTGGTTCCATGCTTATGCATCATACCATGTCTGGGAGTAAATATATGAGTAGGTGGATAGAGGAAAAAACAAAGAGAAATAGTAAGTAGTTATATCATTGCGAAGTTTTTAAAAGCTTAAATTGTTGATATTATTGGCATGTTTAGACAATTAATAAAGAATTGTTTTACCAAATGTGCTTGGAATGATCACTTTTGAAGATGGGGACATCTTGGGGGCGAAACCATAAGTTTCGAGTAGTACCTATATCAATAAGATATCAATCTATTTTCTGATGAAATTTCTCCCCAAAAACTTCACATAAATTAGTAACTTCGAATGGCACTCTTAATAAGTCAGAAAGTTTGATCCATATGAGTAAATCGATAAGTGAAGTATCACTGCGTACAAAAGGAATCCTACCGGTTCAAAAGTTAAAAATATTAGCTGAAGCAGGAATCATCTCAGGCAAAGAAGGATATCCTATTCAAGATAATCAGTTTCAACCCAATTCAATAGATCTACGTTTGGGGGAGGTTGCTTACAGAGTGCGTAGCAGTTTTTTACCTGAAAATGAGACCGTTCGCGAGAAAGTAGATAAACTTCATCAGTACACTTTTTCTATCAAAGATGGAGCCGTGTTGGAACCTAATTGTGTATACATCATTCCGCTTCTCGAAGAACTGAGACTGCCGGCTTCTCACCACCCGTTACAAAAAAATATGAATGGAAACGGATCCGAAAACAATGAGATTCGTCTACTAGCTGAAGAAAACCTCACTGCTCGTGCAAATCCAAAAAGTACAACCGGGCGTCTTGACATCTTTACCCGTGTAATCACCGATTATTCTCATCGTTTTGAGGAGATCGAACAGGGTTATCATGGAAAACTTTATCTGGAAGTAGTCCCAAAATCTTTCCCAATTAAGATTCGAACCGGTCAGCGTCTCAATCAATTGCGACTGCGACATGGAAATATGATGTTGAATGATCAGGATATCCTTCGAACACATGGAAGTGATCCATTGCTTTTTCATGAGTCCGGTTTGCCACTTTCAATAGATGAGCTGAATGTAAATAACGGACTCTTTATGAGTGTAAATTTACATGGCAACCAGGATGATATTTTAGGATATAAGGCTAAGAATCACCGGGATCTGATTGATCTGGATAAAATCAACCATTATGAAGTTTCTGAATTTTGGGAGCCAATCTATGCGAGCAGTAATGACCATCTGATTTTAGAACCGGAAGCCTTCTATATTTTTGCATCGCGGGAAAGATGTAGAATTCCTATTCATCTGGCCGCTGAAATGATCGCTTATGATACCGGTTCAGGAGAACTACGTACACATTATGCCGGCTTCTTTGACAGTGGTTTTGGAGGTACTGTCGAAGATAAAGGTGCTCGTGCTGTACTTGAGGTCAGATCTCATGATGTGCCATTTTTAATAGAACATGGTCAAACATTTTGCAGTATGAAATTTGAGCCTAATACTGAGATCCCGGATTTTATTTATGGGACGGATATCAAGAGTAATTATCAGGGGCAAGGACTAAAATTAGGTAAACATTTTAAACAGGTCTGATTATGCCGGTAGACCGATGTATTTGTCATGAGAAACCGTTTACTGAGATTAAACAATTAGCCATAGAGAAAGGATATACATCTGTTGAAGAGATACAGAATGCAGGATTAAGCAGTACCAGTTGCAAGATGTGTGAACCCTACATTCGGGCGATGCTCAAAACCGGTGAGACTTCGTTTGTGCCCGGTTTTCATCTAAAATAGAGCTGAAATGAATCTTTTTTACGCAATTCCTAATGATATACAGCTACCAAACATCACGATACGTGATCAAGAAGCCGTTCACATCACAAAAGTACTCAGATTTCAAACCGGTGATAAATTGCACGTAACCGATGGGGTCGGGAATTTGTATCACTGTGAAATCAGAAATATTCAAAAATCAGTAGTAGATTTATTTATCGTTGATAAAAAATCAGAGGAGAGACCAACTCCATTCATTACTCTCTGTATTGGAAATATCAAAAAACGAGATCGTCTGGAATTTGCTGCTGAAAAAGCTACTGAATTAGGCGTAGATCGTTTAATTATTTTCCGTGGCGATCACAGTCAAAAAGAAAACATTCGAAAAGAAAGGATTGAATCAACAGTACTCTCTGCAATGAAACAGTCGGTTAGACTCTACTTACCTGAAGTGGTATTTGAGGACTCCCTGAAGAGTGTACTACAGCATAAAAAGGAGGGAGAGCTTTTGTTAATGGCGGATGAAACGACTGATTCAATTCTCAATATGGATCAGAATGAAAATCCTCTTTTTATAATAGTTGGCCCGGAAGGCGGATTTTCAAAGAGTGAGCGCAAAATTTTGAATGAAAATAATGCTCAACGTATTTCGCTTGGAAATAAACGTCTAAGAACGGAAACAGCTGCCATCATTATTGTTGATCGATTTAAAAACCGGCAATAAAACCGGTTTTAAATCAAAAACCTCAGTTAAAGCGGATTAATTTTTATTGAAATCCGGAAGATTGGATACTTTCCCTTGAACAAACATTTCAAGTTGTTCAGCTGATCCCCACAAATCCATTGCAGCATGAAGAGCTTCATTGAAATAATCATTATTTACCTGGTAGAAATATTCATTTCCCCAAGCCATTCTGGCGACTTCTGCTTTTAATCGGCCATAATTTAATGCAACTAACTCATCGTAAGTCTCTTGAGACATGTATAGGGTTTCATCCTCTACAGTAGCTTCTTCATACTCATTGTCAATCGTTAAACCACGATCTTTCATCATTTCAAAAAAGTGATCCTTATCACTCTCAGACCATTTAAAATCTTGACGGAATGCTTGAAAATCATCCTTCCATTCTGCATTGAATTTATCACCGTTCGAATCAAGATACTCCCTGACAAATTCAAAATCGACTCGATTAAGAACCATGAAATTAAACAGATAATAGGAATCTGATGTGCTATCCTGAACCAGCACATCAGGAACAATTCCACCACCACCATAGACTTCTCGTCCGGCCGTAGTTCTGAATCTCAATGAATCCGGTACATCTTCTCTAAACTCTTCAGCATCCATAGCAGCATCGGTAGAGCGGTGATTAATTTCAAAACTATATTCTTCATTATTGCCATCAAAAGGCTTTTGAATTAGTCTGCCTGAAGGTGTTAGATATCTTGATATGGTTACCCTGATCACACTTTCATCAATCAACTCGTATTGTTGCTGTACCAAGCCCTTTCCAAATGTGCGCCGGCCTACAATCAATCCCCGGTCATGATCCTGAATCGCACCACTTACAATTTCACTGGATGATGCGGACCCTTCATTTACCAATACCATGACAGGAAAATCTTTGAATACACCATCTCGTCTCGAAAATACTTCAGAATTAAATCGGCTATGACGACTTTCAGTAGAGACCAGTTTGGTACCACGTGGGAAAAATTCTTCAGAGATTGAGATCGCCTGTCCCAAAAATCCTCCGGGATTATTTCTTAGATCAATAATAACCCGTTCCATGCCAGAATCAATTAAATCTTCAGCAGAGGCCAAAAACTCTTCGTGGGTAGTAGCTGCAAAACGATTCACTTTTATGTAACCTGTACGATCGTCCATCATGTAGTGGGCATCCACAGTGGTAAGAGGAATATCATCCCGTACGATAGAGAACTTCATTATCCGCTCATTTCGCGGTCTTTTCACTTCTATATCAACAGAAGTTCCTTTTTCACCACGCAATCTTGTCATAACATCTTCATTTGTATATTTAATTGCGCTAGTGTCATTTATAGATATAATCCGGTCTCCGGATCTGATTCCAAGCAGATCGCTGGGACCACCTGAGATAGGTGTAATAACGGTAATTGTATCATTCAGAACATTAAACTGAATCCCAATCCCTTGAAAACGACCTGAAAATTGCTCCATCATTCTTTCACTATCTTCAGGTTCAATATATACAGAATGTGGATCAAGCGTAGAGAGCATCTCTTTGATGGAGTTTTCTACGACTTTGGACATATTGGTTTCAGGATAATTATTCGCTACATACAGATAGGCTTCTTCATACTTACTATATGAATCTCTGAAATTCTGAACATTAAAGTTCTGATTCATATCAATAGGCGTATCTTCGTAGGTCTGAGTACTATCATCAAGAGTATTAACAATTCCCTGAATACTAACTTCAAACAGTTCATTCAGATCTGTTTCTCCAAAGTAGTTGTCAACCACTCTCCTTTGAACCTGGAGATATTTATGAAGATTATCCTGATGATATCCATCATTGACGACAACAGGGTCAACACCTGCTAACCACACAGAAGAGAGAATGAATAGTAGAGCGAGCTGAGGAGCTATAAATTTTTTCACGGACATCTATTTTTGAGACTAATTTTAAATAACGCTTGTATAATTTCGAGCGTTTTCGAAACATATACACTACTAACGCTAATATCTGGAAAACGTTTCTTAATATATTTATTCAGATGTTAAAATATATAAATTGCCCTTTCAAACAAAGAAGCTTGACAACGAATTTCGATCGAGTTACAGTATGTAATGACTTAAATCCTTGTCTTTTACCAATCCATCCAGCTGTTTATTCACATACGCTTTATCTATAGTAACCTGACCGCTTCCAATATCGTCTGGAACTGCAAACAGCAATTCTTCGAGTAAAGAGGAGAGGATTGTATGTAATCGTCTGGCACCAATATTTTCTACTTGTTCATTGACCTCAGCTGCAATTTTGGCAATTTCTCTTACTGCATCTGTCTGGAAATCAATGGTTACACCTTCTGATTGCAGCATTGCCTGATACTGTTTGGTTAGTGCGTTTTTAGGTTTTGTTAAGATATTGAAAAAATCCTCTTCAGTAAGTGAATCAAGTTCTACCCGTATTGGGAAACGGCCTTGCAGTTCAGGAATCAAATCAGAGGGTTTAGATACATGAAATGCACCTGAACCAATAAATAAAATATGATCTGTTTTTACGATTCCATGTTTAGTATTCACCGTGCTTCCCTCAACAATTGGAAGTAGGTCGCGCTGAACACCCTGTCTGCTCACATCTGCACCACCTCCACGATTTGAACTTGAGTCACTTGCTACTTTATCAATTTCATCAATAAATACAATACCCTGATTTTGGACTCTTTCAAGGGCTTCCTGTACTGCCGCTTCATGATCAATCAATCTTTCGGATTCTATTTCGATCAATACTTCACGTGCTTCTTTGATAGGCAGAGTTCTTTTACTTTTTTTACCGCCTTTGGACAAATTCCCCAACATGTCCTGCAAGTTAACACCCATCTCTTCCATGCCTTGTGGTCCAAAAACCTGCATCATAGGCGTTTGTTTGGAGTTTACTTCAATTTCGATTTTTCGATCTTCAAGTTCACCGTTTTTAAGTTTATCTCTGAAGCGATCCCGGGTACGTTCGTTAAGTTCATTGTCGGAGGCTGTATCAGGATTGAAACCAACTTCCGAACTGTTTGATGCCGTAGAAACCGGTTTTTTCCTAACCGGTGGGATTAAAATATCTAATATCTTTTCTTCTACAATCTGAGCTGCTTTCTCCTTCACTCGTTCTTGCATCTCCAGTTTAACCATATTCAGAGCGAGATCTGTTAGATCACGAATCATAGATTCAACATCTCTACCCACATATCCCACTTCTGTAAATTTTGAAGCTTCTACTTTGATAAAGGGTGCGCCGGAAAGTTTTGCGAGTCGACGAGCAATTTCCGTTTTACCTACACCGGTGGGACCAATCATTAAAATATTATTTGGAATGATCTCTTCACGGATTTCCGGATCAGATTTCAGTCGTCTCCATCTGTTTCGCAGTGCAATGGCTACAGATCTTTTGGCATCTTTTTGGCCAACAATATATTTATCTAACTCGGCTACAATCTGCCTCGGGGTTAGATTTTGTTCGGTTAATAATTTCATGGTACTACTCAATATCTAAAATGGTCAAATTATGATTCGTATAGATGCAGATATCTGCTGCAATATTCAGCGATTTTTCTACAATCTCACTCGCTGACAATGAAGGTGCGCTTTCTTTTAATGCACGGGCAGCTGCAAGTGCATACGATCCGCCGCTACCAATTGCCAGAATCTGATCGTCCGGTTCAATCACATCTCCCTGACCTGAGATCAGCAGAGTTGTCTCACTATCCATTACAACCAACAATGCTTCAAGTTTCTGAAGAAATTTATCTTTTCTCCACTCTTTTGCTAACTCAACAGCTGCACGTTGTAAATTACCGTTATAGGCACTCAATTTTTCTTCAAACTTTTCAAAAAGTGTAAAAGCGTCAGCAGTTGAACCTGCAAAACCGGCCAATATCTTACCTTGATTTAACTTTCTCACTTTTTTAACTGTGGATTTCATTACGGTTTTATCCATTGTTGCCTGGCCGTCGCTACCCATAGCTACTTTCCCATTGTGGATGATACCTACAACGGTTGTAGCATGAATTTTATTCGAATTCTTCATATAAAAATACTTTACGTCTCAGCATCTATAAAGATGCATGAACGTTATTTAAGATTGGGTCTGTCTTTTTGGCCTCGATGGTCTCTGTGGACGAGAGGGTTTACCCGACGATTTATCAGAATCATCATCTCTTTTGTAATAGTCGAGTGTTGTGTTCTCTTTTTTAATCTCGATTTCATTCTGTTGTTCCTGATGAGCTGCTAAAATCTCATCCAACGATTGACCTTGCAGTACAACATCGGTTATTTCCAACTCAGAGCCTGAAAGAGTGGCTTTAAATTCGTTAAGAGATATCGTTTCATCCGCGATAAACGTGATTCTTACTTTATAGGTAAGCATCCATTTCCATCTCTGACTAAAGAACCCTTTACAAAGAAATGATCTCAGGTAGGGATTGACGTAGATATCAACAGCTCTGTATTCAGTACTAAATTTGAATTTACTGATCCAGCTTTCAACATCGGTGACAATTGTATCCTGACTTACAACCGTACCGGTACCTCCGCACATTGGACAAACTTTGGATACGGAATTGACCACACTCGGTCGAATACGCTGGCGGGTTATTTGAATCAAGCCGAAATCACTCATACCAATAACATTGGTTTTGGCTTGATCTTTTTTGAACTCTTTTCTGAGTTCATCATATATTTTCTTGCGGTTTTTACTGTCCTTAAGGTCAATAAAATCGACAACAATAATGCCGCCGATATCTCTTAAACGCAACTGTTTTGAGATCTCTCTGGCCGCTTCCAGATTGGTTTTAAGTGAATTATCCTCCTGTTTTTCCTTTGCTGCGTAAGGTCCTGAGTTAACGTCGACGACATACATCGCTTCAGTCTGTTCGAATATGAGATATCCGCCGGATGGCATCCGTACTCTCGGACTAAAGATCGAATTCACATCCTGCCCTATGTTCACATGATCAAAGATATGGTCTTTCCCTTTATAGAGCTGAACGGAGGGAAGCATTTGAGGTGCAATTTGTGATACATAACTTTTAATCGATTTGTAGAGCTGATAGTCATCTATCAATACTCTGTCATAATGCTTTGCAAAAAGATCACGTATAAGACTCTCCGTAATATCCAGATCTTTATAAAGAAGTGAGGGTGGTTTTGCTGTTTCAAGTTTATTGAGGATGCGCTCCCATTTTTGGAGAACAGTTCTCATATCCTCTTCAATCGATTCTTTGTCCTGCCCTTGTGCAACGGTTCTTACGATGACTCCAAACCCTTCCGGTAGCATACTCCCTACAGTACTTTTGAGTCTTTTACGCTCTTTTCCGTTGTTAATCTTTTTCGAGATCGCGATATATTCTCCCATTGGGATCAATACCAGAAATCTTCCGGCAATGGTAATATCAGTAGAAACTCTTGGCCCTTTAGATCCTATGGGCTCTTTAACAACTTGAACCAACAGGTTCTGGTTGTTTTTGAGCATTTTACCGGCAAGAATTTGCTTATCATTGTTAGAGAGCTTGTTGAATTTCTTGAGTTCTTCCTTTGCAGATCCGGGGACACTTTTTTCCCCATTGAGCATCATGATATAGCTGCCGAGGTGATCTCCGGCATCTGAAAAGTGAAGAAAGGCATCTTTTTCCATGCCAACATCAATGAAACCGGCACGAATACCACTCATTACTTTATGGACACGTGCATAATAAATATCACCAACGGTACGCTGGTTCTCCTCAGATTCTATGAATAACTGGGCTAATTCGCCGTTTTCTAGTAAAGCAACTCGTGTCTGTTTGCCAGACGAGTGAATAATAATTTGGTTCTTCATGTAAAAATTGAAATTTCATAAGCAACTCGCGAGATTTTCTAATAAAAAAATCATGAAACACCTCAAAACAGATCGGCCGATTTAGATCCCTGTATAGATAGGAATATTGGTCGTTAGTAAGAGTGCGACTTGCCTCTGTGTTAGAATTCTTGTTATAAAAAGTTGTGGGCGTGTGAATCCAGTTGCCATTATTTGGTTCAAAACACCTTTCTGAGCGAATAATCGCCTCAAGAGGATAAAAGAAATGGAAAAAGTAAATGCGTAAAGTATTGAAAAAATTTTCTTTCAGAATCATGTATATATTGTATTCACACAAAATATGATAATCATACAATATAGCACAATATCAGTTAATAATTAAATAGATAGATATCCAATTCTCTAGCCTTTCTTAAGAAATGAAAGTATAAGTTTATACTTAAAAACCAGGCTTTTTTGGATTTTCTGATAAGAACCTATTCCGGAACTCTTTGGATGGAAGCTCCAACATTATTTAATTTCACTTCAAGTTGTTCATAGCCGCGATCCAAATGATACACTCTGAGAATATCAGACTGTCCTTCTGCTACGAGAGCAGCCATAACCAAACTAACACTTGCTCTCAGGTCTGTACTCATCACCTTGGCACCTTGAAGAGCTGTTTTCCCCTTGATGCTCACTGAATTTTTGTCAATTGATAAATTTGCACCCAGCCTATTTAATTCCGGTACATAACTAAACCTATCAAAATAAATCGTATCGGTTACTTTACTAAACCCCTCAGCCTGAGTCATAAGCGTGGCCCATTGAGCCTGCAGATCGGTTGGGAAACCCGGATAAATCTTAGTGGTTACTGAAACAGGATTAATTTTCTTTACAGAACGTATGTAGATATTTTTCCCATCAATTCGGGTTTCTACACCCAGCTTTCTGAATGATTTTGGGAACTTACCTAAATCTTCCGGTTTACAGCCGGTAAGTGTAATTTCTGAGTCGGGGTGAAGTGCAGCCGCAATCATAAACGTTCCTGTTTCGATTCGATCCGGATCATTGGAAAACGTTACACCATTCAATTTCTCAACCTTACGGATAGTGAGGCAATCTGTACCCACTCCTTCAATATCTGCTCCCATCTTTTGAAGCATTTTGCAAAGCAGAACCACATCCGGTTCCATGGCAGCATTTTCAATGATAAATTTCTTAGCGCGTTTAACAGCACCCAATACCAGGTTTATGGTTGCACCCACACTACTTGGATTGAGTTTGAAAACACCGCCTTCGACTCTATTTTTTTTAATCGAACCGTGAACGTAACCCTGATCCAAATCAATTTGGATCCCCATTTTTTCAAATCCTTTGAGGTGAAGATCTACAGGACGGGGACCCCATGCACAACCTCCCGGTAGGGATACTTTTGCTTCACCAGCCCGACCAATAAGCGCACCCATCATATAGAAAGATGCACGCATTTGTCGAACCAAATCATACGGAGCTTCATAACTATGTATGGTAGCCGGATCAATCACCATTCGGTTCTCATCTTCAAAAAATTGAAGTCCGGCACCGGTCTCACTGATTACCTTACCAAAGGTATAAATATCTTTTAATCTGGGAATTAGGTTTAGGGTAGAAGGGGAGTCTCCCAAGAGGGATGCGGCCATTAATGGTAGAGCTGCATTTTTGGAACCGCTGATTGGTATAGTACCCTTAAGTGGCGTTGGACCTTGAATGATAAATTTATCCACGTGCTTTTATTTCTAATAGAATTTGATTTTTTTCGACACTTTCACCTGTCTTTACTTGAATGGAGTGAATGATACCGGCCATGTTTGCTTTCAGTTCATTTTCCATCTTCATCGCTTCCAGAATAAGGATCGCTTGCCCTGTTTCAACTAAATCACCTTCAGAGACCGGTATATCTAAAATTTTACCGGGCATGGGTGCCATGATGATTCCTTGAAGGTCAGATTTAGCGGTAGTGAACCCTAATTTTTCTAGTAGTAACTGTTCTTCATTTTTAATCTTAACATCAGTATGATCTCCGTTGAATGAAAAAGAGACTCTATCGTCTGCTACAGTTATATTATCACATTTATACACTTTTGTTCCAACTCTAAGTAAAAGTCGTTGTTGTGTATTTTCAACAATGGAAAATCGAACTTCTTCGCCATTAACCTTTGCGATATCACTGTTCTCATTCAGCTCTATCTGAACAATATCTCCATTAATTTCTACTTCAAACGGAATCATTTTGAATTTTTTTTAATCCGATTTTAGTTGCTTTAAATGAAAAAAATTGAACATTATCAGAATCGAAATAGATTCCTGACTGTTTTGAATCGCTTTGATAAACCTCAATGTAACCATGATTCATTAGCTGTATCAAATCATTTCTGATTTCACCATAGGTGAGTTCTGTCTCACTGATAATATGATCAAATGTCTCCGGAAAGATCAGTTCCCTCAATATTTTTCGTTCAGAGCCTGTTAGTTTTTCTCTAGGCATGTTGATCAATTATTTGTGCAGAGACTGGTTTGTGTTTAGATATTGGCATTTACTCGATCTCTACGTCACCATAAGTAATCACGTTTTCATTTTCATCCAGAATGATAATGCGATAAATACCCTGGGGGTTGGGATTTCCACCTGCAATAATATTTGCACCAATTGTGAAAGGAGTAATACCGGTTGATACTTGCGGCCTGTCATCTATTCGATAAAAACTGGAGAGGCGATATACTCGAATATCAATACCACTTATCCGTTCCAGGAAATTTACTTGAATTTCAATTCTAAGATCGCCATTAGAAAGAACAGGATTAGGGTATGGGGATAAGATAAGTTCAATATCCCCTTGGAAAAAAGGGGCAATTCTCCAATCGTCCGGATCAGGAGTACCTATTACAACACCTTCTTGATCTGTTTCCGTAATACCTGACGGGACACTAAAAGCCTGCTGCTCGAAATCTCTTTGGTCACTATTTTGATTGCATCCGGAAAGAACGAGTAGATTTAAGATCAGAATTAAAACGGTATATAGATTTTTTTTATTCAAAGCAGTTATCATGTACTTCTGTGAAAATTGTTAACAAATGGTAAAGGAACTTTTTAACGAAGAATCCCTTCAAATAATGTCTTATTTTAGGAGTAAAATCAATAAATAGACGATCACAAATGATACAGGTTTACGGGATAAAAAACTGTAATAAAATAAGAGATACCCTTCAATGGTTAAAAGAACATGAGATTGAGCATACATTTTATGATCTTAAAAAAGAGCCATTAACCCGCGAAGAGTTGGAGGAGTTTGTCCATCGCATCGGACTGGATGTTCTGGTCAATAAAAGAGGAATGAAATGGAGACAGTTGGGATTAAAAGATCAGGATTTAGATGATAGTCAACTGTTTGATCAGCTTTTAGAGCATCAAACAATGATGAAGAGACCTGTATTAATTAATGATGAAGCAATTTTAGTTGGATATGATGAGGAGGCTTTTGAAAGTTTTGTTGAGTAAATGGATTCCGGTTTTATTGATCTCTTTGGTGGTCAGTGATGCTCATAGTCAAAGTATATTATCATACGAAAGTAATACAGTTCCCACACTTGGAGAGATTATTGATGCTCGTGAAACATTCGAGTATGAAGTAACCTATGGGTTCATGACACTTGGATGGGTTGATGTAGAGATACTTCCGGATACCACATATAATGGGGAAAAAGCGTACCATTTCAGGACTCGTATCCGATCTAATAACAAACTTCTTTTCGTGGGTACCCGTATTGTAAACTATGAATCGATATTTCAGTTTAATGAGCAATGGCCATACAGTTATGTATTTTGGCGAGATGACATTCATGACGATGATTATGACCGTGTAAGAGTCATATTCGATAGGGAAGAGGGGATGGTCGATTTTTATGAGAGGGGCGAATATCAAGAGAGTCTGGAGTTAGAAGAACCGGCAAGTGGTGGGGATATCATTTTTTATTATGCCAGACTGTTTGCCGGTTTAGAGACCCCATATGCCTGTCTCTTATACACATCTGACGCTGCC
>JAGXIS010000177.1 GCA_024635465.1 Bacteroidota bacterium
CCTTTGTGAAATTTACGTATTACGATCCTAATACATCAAGACTGTATATGATCGAGTATGGTCAGTTTGCCCCCAGTGTTACAAAACGACGATTTGTAAGACAGTTTAGAGCAATGGGTCGTACATTCGAATCTGATTCTACATGGTCTTCTGGAAATGATCAGATATCTCTTTATGGCTTTTGATTTATTCTTAAATCTGTACAATGGCCTTCATATCCAATCATAATCAGTCTATATACCAAGATTCTGAATAAAAGAGATAAAATAGTTCAGCTATCCGTGGCTCTTGAGGATTGGTTACAGCCTGATAATTTTACATTAAAAAAGGCCATTGATCGTACCGTAGCAGAATCTCTTTTTTCATTTGAAGATGTAAAACATAGAATTTTATCCTTAAGAAAGAGTTTAAATAGTGAGAATTTACATCTTTGGGCTGAAAATTCGGGTCTAATTGAAAATTCAGTAAATGGTAAAACTATTCTTTGTCTGCATGCAGGTAATCTCCCAGCAGTAGGTATTCAAGATCTATTGGCTATAATGCTTACGGGAGGCAGGTACGTTGGTAAATTGTCGAAAAAAGACCCATATCTATTAGAATCTCTTCTTAATAAATTGCATGAGCATGGGATTGGTATAGGGAGTGTTCAAAGCACAAATTTAGTTAATCTAAAAGGAATATCTGCAGATGCTGTCCTTTTCTCAGGATCTGAAAGCAGTGTTAAAGCGGTAAAAAAAAAGCTACACACCCTGGACATGATCCATACAGATACACCCATTCTTCCAAGAACGGCTCACTTTTCTGTTGCTTGGATACATGATCAACATCCGGAGACTATGAGACTCTTGATTAATGGAGTTCTTCGATATGCCGGTAAAGGGTGCAGATCTGTGGCAATGGTTGTTGCGCCTTTTAAATTTACATCAAATACATGCAATTTTACCGATTATGTTGAATCGTTTTGGATAAAGAATCCTCAAATAGATAAACCGCCCAAGTCATTATATCATCGTTATGCAATGAATAAAGCGGTAGGTATTTCTCAAATATGGCTCGACGATTTTCTGATTGAAGAAGATTTTAAAAAACCTGATCAAAATTTCGTTTTACAGTGGATTGAGGGTGGTGAAGATGAAGTGAGAGATATTATCTCAATGAACAGGAGTGGTTTGCAAAGTATATATTCAACAGGTAGTTACATCGGTAAAGAAATAGGAAATCGCAAAATAGAACCTTTGGATGAAGCTCAAAATCCACCTATATGGTGGCGTCCGGATGGTATTGACACCATTGAGTGGTTGCAGAATCACTTTATATCCTAAACATAGAAATTTATTACATTGTATTTCGTCAATAAAATCATAAATCGATAAAATCATGACATACTCAATTAACACTCTCATCTTAATAGTCTTTACAGTTTTCAGCTCACTTATGATTAGTCTAGGTGATCATAACAGTGATAAACAAGAAGTGACAACTCAAGAAAGTAATTCTGTATTAGTGTTCACAAAAACAGAAGGGTGGAGGCATGATTCCATTGAAGCTGGAGTTGAGGCCATTTATCAGTTGGGCAATGAAAATGACTTTACTGTTACCTGGACGGAAGATGCAGAAAATTTTACCACGGATATCTTATCTGAATATGATGCCGTAATTTTTCTAAATACAACTTTAACCCTGTTCGATAGTGATCAAAGGGAAGCTTTTCAAAATTATATACAAAATGGTGGTGGATTTGTTGGCATTCACTCAGCGGCAGATACTGAATATGATTGGCCATGGTATGGTGAATTGGTAGGGGCCTATTTTGATAGCCATCCCAATAACCCGAACGTTAGAGAAGCTGTTGTTGAACTTATTGACGCCAATCACCCCTCTACTGAACATTTACCTCAACGGTGGGAAAGAAATGATGAATGGTACAATTTTGGATATATGAATGATCAGGTAAATGTACTTCTTAAATTGGATACTGATAGTTATGAGGGGAGTGAACTTCCGGGTAACCACCCGATAGCCTGGTATCACGAATTTGATGGTGGCCGTTCCTTTTATACCGGGTCCGGGCATACTATAGAATCATTCTCTGAGCCCCTATTTTTAGAACATCTGTTAGGTGGAATTCAATATGTTATGGGTTTAAGTTCACAAGAGTAATTAGCCGAACCATTGGGAAATAAAGGACAAACACTCCAAACATTTCGTAATCTTTACAAAGAGATCAAAAGCGGGCAGCTCAATAAACCTGTGTATTATTTACATGGTGATGAAATGTTTCTGATTGATCTCATTCAGGATGAGATTGAGAAGATTCTGCCTCCGGGAGAGAAAGATTTTAATTTTGATCTGCTTTATGCTGGAGAAACCTCACCTGATCAAGTTTTAAATATTGCGGGTAGCTTTCCAATGATGGCTGAACGTAGAATAGTGATAGTGAGAGATTTCTTAAAATTTGATGAACCACCGGATGGAAATCGTTGTATAGAATTTCTGGAATATCTAAAACAACCCAATCCATCTACAACATTATGTATCATTGACAGGAAAATCCCTGACAAACGAAGAGAGTTAGGAAAATATATCAATTCGAAAGATGCAAAAAGCCATATTGAGGTTCATGATTTCCCATCAATTCCTGAATCTGAATTAACAGATTGGGTTATCAATTGGGCAAAATATACACACGACAGAAAAATTAGTGTAAATGCTGCCCAACTTTTGAGTCATTTGGTAGGTCAGGATTTGAAGTTATTGTCTACAGAAATAGAAAAACTGTGTACTTTTGTGGACAGTAAAGAGCTTATTGATGATAGTCATGTAAAAAATATAACGGAGTCTTATCGCGAATATAACGTCTTTGAGCTCAAAGAAGCCGTTATTTCGAGAAATCTGGACAAATCACTTATGATTGCGGAACAGATGTTGCTTAAGAGTAATAACAGCACGGGTGAATTATTTAAAACCGTGGGGTTCTTTTACAGTGTGTTTAGCAATATCTGGCAGATTTGCAGATTTCGTGAAAAAGGGTTGAGTAAAACTCAAATTCAGGAGCAAATTGGTGAGAAGAGAACATATTTCTTCAATAAACAATTTAAAGAAGCCTCCAATTTTCACTTATCAGAAATGTCAAATATTTTTGAAGCTTTACTCGATACAGATAGATCGTTGAAAGGCTTCAGCACAATGGATAACCCCACCATATTCTTCCTGCTGATAAAGCGCATCGTCGGATAGTTTTTTATGTGACCCCGACGTTGCGAAAATAGCAACAGGTAATACGGGGTATCAACATGGAAAATTTGACGGGTAAAAAATTACAAGAGTTAACTGATGAACAAGTAATGGCCGAACTTCAGAACGGAGTCGTTCAAGCTTTTGATGTGATTGTTTTTCGATTTAAAGATAGACTTCACAATTTCTTGTTCAGATACACACATAATCATGAAGATTGTGAAGATTTAGTTCAGGAGACTTTTTTAAGAGTATACAGAAGCAGGTTTTCATATCAACCCATTGCAAAATTATCCACCTGGATATTTACAATTGCATTGAATCTTGCTAAAAGTATGTATAAGAAAAAACAACGTATGACTACGTTCTCTATACATGCAGATGACGCAGATCCTGACAGCAGAGATTTTGAGATAAATGATACTTCCATATTACAGGATGAGGAGTTACATCTTAAAAACTCAGTTGAGGAGCTTGAAAAAGCATTAATGCAGCTCAATGATGAATTTAGAGAAGTCATTGTTTTGCGTGATATTCAACAGTTAACCTATGAAGAGATTTCGGAAATTACCGGTACCGCTATGGGTACAGTAAAATCCAGAATAAACAGGGCAAGAGTTCAACTTCAAGATCTAATTGGTGAATACGTAAAATCGGAAACATTCTGATTCAATTGAAGTATGAATTTCTAATCAACATTAAGAAATTCAGAATTATGATGACGAACAGTAATCAATTTTATAGCGAAGAGAGAGAAGAGTGTGAAAATTCCGAAGATAATTCGGAACCCCGTTCACACTCTTCTTTTAATTCAATTCAAAAAAATCAAACTTTGCATAAAATCACAACCAGATTGCAGAATTTGCCTCAAGTAAATGTCAGCTCAGGATTTGATCAAAGAATGGCAGCACTTTTTGCGCTTGAGCTTGAATTGGAGATTAAACAAAAGAGTGCTAGTCTGCAATTAAGAAACAGCAAAATCAGACTACCGGATATAATTACGGACTTTAGAAAAGAGTTTCTTTAATTCCTCATGTTCCGGTTCCACTTTGAGCCCTCTTTGAATATATTCCAGTGATTTCTGATAGGCCTTAACTTCAAATAGTATCCACGATATATTCAAATAAGCGTCAGCAAACGTAGGTTCTATCGTGATGGCCTTCTCGTATGATTTGGTTGCCTGAATATGATCGCCACTTCTCAACAGAAAATTGCCAAAATTGAAATGCGCCAATGCGTTTCCCGGTGCAATTTTAGTTAAGTATTCAAATAGCTCCTTAGCACTAGTTAGCTCATCAATAGCTTCATAACAATCAGCCAGATTGTTTAATGATGGAATATGATCAGGTGAATCTTCCAGTACAATCAGATAATGATGTATAGCTTCATTAAACTTCTCTATTTCAGCATATGAATTTGCCAGATTATATCGATATGAGATATTATCAGGCTTTAACTCAACCACTTTTTTTAATATTGAAATCGATTCAGTGTAATTTCCTATGAGAAAATACCCAACACCTAAATCGTTTATTAATTCGCTATTTTCAGGGTTGTCAACCAGAAGGTTTTTAATTTCAGTAATTCGTTCTTGTACTATTGATTCATTCAAAACTGATAGCCAATCTGTAATTCAGTGTTAAATTTTGATATAGAACTGTTCGAAAATATTAATTTTACCGGGCCCAATATAGTTTGTGCTCCTACAGTGATAGAAAATCCTAAATCAATATCATCTTTACTAAAATCAAGATTCCATCTCTCCATAAATCTACCTGCATAAAGATCAAACCCAATAAATCGATGATAAATAGGTTCTAATTGCACGCCCAATGAAGCCATTTGAATATTTCTTGAGTTTAATCTATATCGATTCACCCCACCAAATCGAACCATCTCCATTAGATTGTGATATCTGTTTGGTGATTGCCAGTAATCCCAAGGCAAATCCCTTCCTGTTGTGTATCCAACCATCAATGTATTATTCAAAGAAATAAGATCGTTTACTGAATACCATCCGGTATAATGTAATCTTGCTGATGAAAATTTAATAGGACTTAAAAATATTTCATCGCTATAAAAACCTTCAATAATTAATCTTTCTCCATTGGATGGATATGATTTCCTATTTAATCTATCTCTCATGAATCGTAAGAAGAGTGCGTGGTAATTACTCTCAGTGGCAAGAATTCCGGAACTGTTAATCACATTTGTGTGAGTAATAAAGTCTTTGCGAATCCCAAGTGCCACCATATTATTTGTACTAAAATAGTTGGCTCCTGAGATTTCCAGTCTAATCACTTCATTTTTAAATCTCGAAACTCTTGTTCTCTCTTTATACCACTCAATAACTTCTGCTTGATACTCTGTAGATAATAGTAATGCAAAACGAGATTCGAGTGGTCCATAATAGGCGTGATCCAATTTAAAACGCATTCGATTACCTAGTCTTACTTCAGCTCTGGTAAGTGAACCATTATGAAGAAGGTTGTGAAAAGAGCCTCCCAAAAGTATCGATGCCTTTGTTTGGGACTCATACCTTAAACCAACCTTAAATTCATCTCTGATGTTCTCTTGTATTTTTATATTTAGAGAGTAGTGATAGTCGTCATTGGGAATTATTCGATAAGTAACAAGATCAATAAATTGTGAGCTGTAGAGTCTATTTACTTTTTCTTCAATCATTTCCGGACTTAAGCTTAATCCCGGTGTAAATTCAAGTAAATTTCTAATAAATTGATCGTCATAAATGGTATTTCCCTCAATATTTAATTGGCTAATGGGCAATCTGCCTGAATCACTGATTCCTGGGCGTATCTGAGGGGGAACACTTTGTAAAGCGGCTAATTCCTTGAATTTTTCAATGTGTTTTTGTCCTTCCCTTCGACCGATCTCAATAAATTCTTCTGAGAGATCAAAATCGGCTCCACTATAACTATTGAGTTCTTCTACATCAATGTAATAATCTGCAAGATTTTTTTGGATTTCAACATTATCTAAAACACGGAATAACATCGTTTGCGTAATGATTGAAGAGAGTGAATTTAAACTATCTTGCGGCATCAAAGGAGTCCCGACATTTATTGCAATGGTATAATTAGCACCCATATCGATTGCATCTTGGACCGGTAAATTTCGAATAAGTCCACCATCCATATATTTTCGTCCATCAATTTCAAATGGAGTAAAAAGCGAGGGAATTGAAATACTGGCTCGAAGAGCATCCGGTAAATACCCTGATTTGAAAACTTTTGCTTCCCCTGTTTCAATGTCTGTACCTACTGCTGCAAATGGGATGGGAAAGTTGTTAAAATCATTTACCCCATGAGTTGCCCAAGTCAATTTAGATAGATATGTATGTATTTTTTGACCGGTGATGATTCCTACCGGGAGATCAATGCCTTTTCTACTGATTGGAAAAGTGGCAATGGTTCGCTC
>JAGXIS010000178.1 GCA_024635465.1 Bacteroidota bacterium
ATCGGACCCCATGTAACGGCAAAGAATGCGATATAACCATTAGCCGCTAAAAGAGCGTAAATACCCAAATTACCCAATTCAAGGTCGCCTGTAGTAACATTTGCAGTGCCCATACTGAACAGTATTGCAAGGATCCCCAACATGACGGCCTGACCCAGTGCACCAATCATCAACAATGGTTTTCGACCCACTTTGTCGATGAGTGCAATAGCTACAAATGTAAAGAGTACATTCACAGAACCACTAATAACATTCTGCATCAACGCATCGGCCTCTGTGAAGCCGGCAGCTTGCCAAAGTGTAGCACCGTAATAGAATACCACATTGATACCTGTGAACTGCTGTAGAGTGGTAAGTCCAAGTCCAACCCAAATGATAGGTTGTAGTTTGCCTGTGTGCTTGCTGATGATATCTGACAGTCTAGGCTTACGATCTTTCTCAAGTGTAGATTGAATATCAAGGATTTTAGCGTCTGCCTCTGCATCATTACTGATACTGCTCAATACTGCTTTGGCTTTATCCAAGAGTCCGGCCGCCACGAGGTATCGTGGAGATTCCGGAATAAATAGGAGTCCTAAGAAAAAGATAGATGCAGGAAGAATTTCTACCCAAAACATCCACTGCCATGCATCAGCACCGGCCCAAAGAGCTTCTGAAGCTCCACCGGCTGCGCCAGCAATCATGTAATTACTTAGAAAAGCGATAAACAGACCAATCACAATCATTAACTGCTGTAGAGTAGTTAATGCTCCCCGTACTTTCGCAGGGGCGATTTCAGATATATAGGCAGGTGCGAGAATACTCGCAGCACCAACAGCTAGTCCACCCAAAATACGAGCAAAAACAAATGCTTCCGAGGATCCGGCAGCACCGGAACCGTAAGCACTGATTATAAAAGCGATGGATGTAACGATCAAGACAGGCTTTCGACCGAATTTATCAGCAAGAGTTCCTGCGAAAAAAGCACCGGCGGCACAACCAAGTAGCATGGATGCCACGTTAAAACCGGTACCCACTGCGTCAGAATCAAAAGCCCCCCGAAGAGCATCTACTGTTCCGTTAATTACGCCACTATCAAAGCCAAATAGAAAGCCTCCGATCGCTGCAATAATTGAGAGGAATATGACTCTTCCCATATTGACATTTTCATCCGGAGTTGAAGGATTTTTAGTATTCATTTCATCATGTTAGTTTTAGGTTAAGTAAGGTAAAAGTGGTAGATCCATTGCAAAATCACACCCTTTCAGATGTATAAATTGAACTATTTAAGTGTATCAATTTCATTCCAAATAAGAGCACTGGCACCCAATACCGCGGCATTTCTATTTTTCAATTCAGAGGGAAGCAGTTCTACTTTGTTTTTAAAAAGTGGCATCGAGTAATGTTCCATCCATTTTTTTGTCGGTTTTAAAAGGAGATCGCCTGATTTTGACAACCCTCCGAAAAAGAAAAATGCTTTTGGACTCAGGGTAACAATAGTGTCTGCTAATACTCGCCCCAATATTTTTGCAGTGTGCTCAAAAGAGCTGAGTGCCAATGGATCACCATTTTTTGCTGCTTCATAGATTACTTCAGCATCCATTTCCTCATATGTGTAATTCACCAAATCCGATCCCATAGTATCATTAGACATCAATTCAAACAGGGTTCGTTTTATCCCCGGAGCAGAAACGTATGTTTCCAAACAGCCATGATTTCCACATCCACATAGGCGTCCATTCTCTTCTACATTTACATGACCCAATTCGCCTGCAAAACCATCATGACCATAGACTAAATTACCATTTACAACAATCCCGCTGCCCAATCCGGTACCTAATGTGATCATCACGTAGTTATTTATATTCTTTGCTCCTCCGTAAACTTTCTCTCCGAGCGCGGCAGCATTGGCGTCGTTGGTAAGAATGATTGGCAGTTCGTAGTACTCTTTCATTAAATCCGTAAAAGGGACGATACCTTTCCACTTTAAATTGGACGCCAGTTCAATGGTACCTTTATGATAATTACCATTGGGAGCTCCGATACCAATACCTACAATCTGGTATGGTTTCTCTAATTTTTTTTCGGCTTTTTTAAGTATTGAGACAAGGTTTTCAATATACTCCTCAACTGTCTCATACGGATCAGTAGGTGATGAGTTTTCGAGATGTATTTCTCCGTTCCGGTCAACGAATCCGGTTTTAGTGAATGTGCCCCCAATGTCGATACCAATCACATACTCTTTCATTCTCTACTAATCCTTCCCGTTATGGTTATTCAAAGCAAATGTAATAATCAACAGTTGCAAACTGTAGTCTGATGATTAAGAACAGAAATAATCTTATCCCGATCAATGTTAATTAGTCGATTGATGCCAAAATGCAAGTTTTAAATGGTACAATGCAAACACAATTTCAATTTATTTACAATTAAAAATAGAAATTTCAACCCTAGTCAAAACTAAAACCCGATTTTTAATCCACTGATCAGAATTCAATGCTACGATTCGGGATGATTCTCTTTGTATTTCTTCCGATTGTATTCATCCGTTTTACCGGGAGGAATGGATAGGCTTTCCCATTTTTCTCCGTCTTCACTCCTGAAATGAGTCCATCTGGAAATTTGATTACCGGCTAAATGCTTCATTAATACTGCAATGGAACTGATTTCGGGTTTGATAGGGGTGTGAATCTGACTTGAATTTAGTTGTGAGAGTGATCTTTCTGTCAACTTTTTATAATAATGAAACAGATTAATAGTGTCAGAAAGAGGGTGAGAATCAATATACATGGCTTTGGATAGTGTTTTTTTCTAATCTGGGAGTCAGATTATGTAAAAAATTGAGTTAAAGTGCTTCATATGGACTGTAAAAAAAATATTTTCAGGCTAATAATAGCATTTGGTTGATATAACCTGTATTATAGGAGTGTTAAATAGAACAAGACCCCGGTAAGCCCTTCTTAGGAATGACGCGTTAACCCAACTCTACTCTGGTGAACCTTTCTGGGTGATTAAAATAATACCAATACTAGTAATACAATGACAAAACAAGGAAACGTTAAATGGTTCGATACTGAAAAAGGATTTGGATTTATCAAACCAGCCGATGGCAGCAAAGATATTTTTGTACACAGAAACAATGTAGAGAACTTGGGTCCAAACCAAGGTCTTGAAGAGGGAGAAGAAGTTGAATTCAGTGTAGAAGAGACTCCTAAAGGACTAAGTGCAGTGGATGTTAGAAGCCTCACTTACGAATAGGGATTCCCTGATTATCAAAGCGAAAAGCCCGTCCATTTATTTTGGACGGGCTTTTTTTATTCCCGGAACCCCAACCGGAAATTCTCTCTTTACCCATTTACGAGTAGCTCCTACTCTCTTGACTTTATCAGTCATACTTCCATAAATAGTGAGTCCTATTTATGATGGTTCAATTTTTTTATCTAAACCATTGTTCTTTGCTTCAATACTATATCTTGTATGAGGAGCAAACTCAAGCCTACCCTTTTCAATAGGCTGACCTGTTGCTCTGCATATCCCATAAGTACCATTATTGATTCGATCCAAAGCCCGATTCAGTTCATTAATAAATTTAATATTTCTTTCAATGAGTCGGTTTGTCAAATCCATACTCTCCTCAATACTACCCATATCACCCATATGATGGTCGATAGAGGAACTGTCGTCATCGTCTGCCGAGCGAATTTCTTCCAGTGTTTGCAACAAATAATCAAGCTCTTCCTGGGTTTCTCTTCTTTTACCAAGAATTAACCCTTCGTAGTATGCCAATTCAGCATCATTTAAGTTACTCTTATACTTTTTTAGGCCGATCGATTTTTTTTGTACAGTTTCCATGATTCTTGAGGTCCATGTTATTATTTCGTTTTGATTAACAATAATCAATCATGAATCCGGCAACCATCAGGGAAACCCTTACTAAGTGTTGAGTTAAAATCTTATCAAAAAAGGTGTACGTAGTGTGAAACCCTAATTCGATTCAAAGATTTGAATTGAGAGATGTGGTACAATCAACATGAGGCAGACCAACCGGGTTTGTTATTGTGGGCGATCGCTACACTCTCAGTACTCAAGAGTTGTGTAAATCAGAGGCTATGAAGCATTTCAGAATAAGCTTTTTGAATGGATTTGACGATAGCCCCCGGTTTGCCGGAACCTATCACTTTTCCATCTACTCTGTTGATCGGTTGGATATCGGTCGTTGTACCTGAAAAGAATAGTTCGTCGAAAGTGTAGAGCTCATCTTCACGAATAGGATTGAAATGCAAAGGTATTCCGAGATTTTTAGCAATCGTAGTCACCGCAGATCGGGTAATACCACTCAGGATATAATTGGAGGCAGGATACGTATATAGTTCTCCATCCCTCACACCAAATATATTGGCATTGGGACTTTCAGTGATCACGCCGTCTCGGACCATAACAGCACTGTTCACACCGGCGTCAATCGCCTGCTGTTTGGCCAGGGTATTCGGTAACAGATTTATCGTTTTCAAATTGCATCTTGCCCAGCGAACATCAGGCACTTTAATGGTATCAACACCCGATTGATGCAGATCAGTGTGAGGGGAGAATTTACCGGATGACAAATAAAGTGTCGGCTTCACGGGGGGATCCGGGAAAGTATGAGTCCTGGGCCAAACAGCGCCTCTGGTGATCTGCAGATAGACAGAAGCTTCGTCGTCGGCCTGACCATTTCTCTTAATAAGTTCACGGCTTATTTCAGGGATTTGCTTTTTGGTATCAGAATCCAGATCAATCTTCAATCCATTCAAACCCTCGTCCAATCTGACAAGGTGTTCTTTTTCCATGAAAAATTTGCCTTCCACAACTCTTGTTACCTCATAAACCCCATCACCAAACACAAAACCCCGATCTGAAACAGATACAAGTGCTTTGTCTTGATCTAAAAATGTCCCGTTAAGATATACCTGCATACAATATTTCGATTAATATAGATGTTAATTTAAGCTTCATATTATAGGATTTACCGGTAAATTGAAACAGGTTAGATCAGAATGGATTCATTCATCATTGTGAAATGACTTAAAACTGAAGAGTCAATTACTGATTATTCCTTAAACTTTCTTACCTTTACGAGCATAAAAAAGTAGATATATTCGATCGAACCTAAACATTTTTGACCTTCAATGGTCGGTAATCATTACAGTTTAAATAACAGAATCCATGTCCGTAACAAATAAAGATGTTCATTATGTAGCCAATCTTGCCAGACTTCAACTGACAGAGGAAGAAGCTGAATCGCTAAAGGGTGATATGAACAAGATTCTGGGATATATTGATACACTCAATGAACTGGACACTTCAGATGTTGAACCTCTTGAGCATGTGATGGAGATTACTGCATCAACATTTAGAAAAGATGTCGCAAAAGAGCCTTTGAGTCATGATGACGCCCTCAAAAATGCACCGGATGCAGATTCTGACTACTTTCGTGTTCCTCGTGTAATTGAATAAACACATTTTTTTGTAAACGATTAGAAGGTGTCGATAAATGGCCTCCAACAAAAATAAGAAGCAACAAAGTGGTGAGAAACCGAATTTTTGGAGCTCTTTAAATCGGAAAAAACAGCACGCCATTCTCCTGGTTTTTCTTTTCGTACTGCCCCTTTTCCTTTTTCACGCTTCTATTTTAGGCGGGCAACAATATATGGGTAATGATGCGATTCAGTGGCGTGCCGGTGCGGAATCACTAATCCAACATCAGGAAGAGTTTGATGGAACGGCACACTGGGCATCTAATATGTTTTCAGGAATGCCGGCCACAACCATATCTCATCCTCCTCAGATCGCCAATGTAGACAACACCCTTTTAAGATCACTGCGATTTATCTATCCCGCAGCCGAGATGTGGATCTTATTGGGGGGAGCTTATCTGATGTTTGTGTTGATGGGCATGAAGCCCCTTTCCGCTGTTTTTGGGGCAATTATCATCGGCTTTTCAACATATATTCCGATAATCATAGGGGCCGGACACAATGCCAAATTTTTAGCCTATATCTACATTCCATGGATCTATAACGGGTATTTTTTGATTACCAGAACTCAACGAAACCGCTGGCTGGCCTTTTTTATTTTTGCACTTGCACTCACCTTGCATCTGAGAGC
>JAGXIS010000179.1 GCA_024635465.1 Bacteroidota bacterium
AAAAACTCTGATCTGATTTATGTGATTGAGAAAGGGAAAATAATAGAAAGTGGTTCTTACGAAGACTTAACGTTGAATCGAAAGACCCGATTTTCAGAGATGGTTCAAATTCAGAGTTTATAATTCTTCTCTACTCTTCATTTAGAAGTTCTTTCAAATTTATATAACCTTTGAAATGGCTAAAAGAACCATTTATAAATTTTTATCTTATTTGGCTATAAAGTAAAATAATGGATCCCGGGATTGTGGAATGAAGAATAAACTTGCCATAGTAATACCCGCTTTTAAAGCTGATTTCCTTAAGGAAACGTTGGAAAATATAAAGAGGCAGACAGATCAGCGATTCCGCTTATATATATTTGATGATGCCAGTCCATATAAAATAAAAGAGGTAGTTGAGGGATTTAATCTAACCGAAGATGTTGTCTATCATCGATTTGATGAAAATTTAGGTCAACATTCAATTGTAAAACAGTGGGAAAGATGCATCAGGTCTGTTGATGACGAAGAATGGATTTGGCTTTTTTCTGATGATGATCTGATGGATCAGAATTGTGTTCGGTCATTTTATGATGCATTAGAGAAATATCCGGATTCTGTTGCTTTTAGATTTAACACGAATAAAATTGCAGATCACGGTGAGTTAATCCGTGAAAATCGTTTTTTAAATGAATTTAATGCGGTCACTTTTCTAAATCAGAAACTTACTTACAATCAAGAGAGCTACGTCGTTGAAACGATTTTTTCCAGAAAGATTCATGATAAAATCGGAGGTATTCCGGATTTGCCATTAGCCTGGGCTTCAGATGATCTTTTTACTGTAAAACTGGCACTATCAGGAGAAGTTCAAGTAATCGAAGGCGCATTAGTCTATTGGCGATATAGTAATAAAAATATATCCGGAACTGTAAACAAAAAATCTGCCATACTTAAACTTAAAGCATCAAGATATTTTGTAAAGTGGATCTATAAAAATCAGCATCGGTTAAAAGGTTTAATACCGGATGATCTGGCAATCAAGTGGTATATCAGACAGATAAAGACGCTACAAAATCAAATCAATATCTTTAATGAACTCTCAGCGGTAATCAGAATGTCCGGTCGTGACTTCAGAGTGTGGAAATTATATCTGAGATTAAAAAGAGATAGAAGTAAATTAATTGGATGGCTGAAAAAATTCTTATAGTAAGTCCGATCACACTCATACCATATCATTCAGGAAACCGAAAACGGATTCGAACGGTTTGTTCTGAATTAATGAAAATGGGTTATGAACTGGATTTTTTTTACACCGGATTTGATGATGAAATAGATCATGCGCATGATGAGTTCTTCAATGGCTGTGTATTGAATCACCTAATTGGCAACGAAAAAATTTCAGTGGTAGATTCACCATTATTAAGAATTTCAGAGGTAAAGAACGGGATTAAAATTAAATGGCAAAAAGTGATTCGGGGCATTTTCGATAACTTTGATTCAGCTCGCTACAATAAAAGTTTGGCGGAATATAGAAACATTCGGAAACACAGACTTCTTAAATCAGAAGTTAAAGGAGTCGAATACAAGGCAGTCATTGTGAACTATTCTGTCTTCTCATTCTATTTTAACCTTTTTGGTCTGCAAACAAAAAAGATATTGGACACACATGATTGTCTCACAAATCGATTCCGGCTTTTTTTGAAAAATGGCAAAATACCGATTGAATGGTATAGTCTTCGATATCAAGATGAAAAGAAAGCTGTATCATTATCAGATATTGTCTGGGCTATTACAGCCGAAGAGCAGATACATTATGAAATGATGATTGATAATAGCAGTGTAGATGTATTAAATTTAAGACATTTAGTACCCTTTCGGCACATTCCATCTGCCGGACCTAAAAAAAGAGTGTTATTAATTGGTTCAGACAACAGACTTAATGTAGATGGATTGCAATGGTTTACCCATGAAGTTTGGCCATTTGTATGTTCAAAACACCCGGATGCAGAGTTGATGGTTGCCGGATCAATATGCAATTTGAAGAATGAATTTAATAAGGATGCCGGAATTACATTCTACGGTCGATATGAAAATGAAGATGAAATCTATTCAAAAGCAGATATATGTATAAATCCAATGCAGGATGGTACAGGTCTTAAAATAAAGACATTAGAAGCCCTTGCCCACGGTAAGTGGGTCGTTTCGACTTTTGAAGGTGGTGCCGGTCTAAAAGACATGATTGGAAAGGGTCTTTACTGTTCTGATGATCCAAAAGAGTGGATTGAATCATTAGATAAAGCATTCAGTGAAAAAAATGATGTAGATCAGAGAATCGTCAATACACAAAAAGCAATTGAACAAATTTACAGCGACAATTTGGAGATAATCGAAAAATCGCTGAAATAGCACCAAATATTGAGTCTGAATCTTATGAACATCCTGATTCCATATGATATCAAAACAACAGGGATGAATAATCCTTACCTATTCTCTTTAATAAGAGCACTGGTTAAGATTGATTCGGTTACTAATGTGACTGTTGGATATGGATGGTTGTATGAAGATATCGATATAGATGTGATTCACTTACACTGGCCAGAGTTACTTGTAAAATCTCAGCTATCAGATATGTCAAGAGAAGATTTACTGCAGCAATCACATTTTGAAAAAGTACTTGATCATTTAGAGAAAAAAAAGAGATCCGGTACCAAAATTATCACAACCGTTCACAATGAAAAGCCTCACACAGACTCTCAAGGTATATTTGCAAAATTTTATAGTGAAATCTATTCTCTAAGTGATGGATTTATTCATATGGGCGAAGAATCAGAGAAGCTTACCAATCTTCAGTTTGAGGATGAAACCGTAGGGAAAAAAAACTTTATTATTACTCATGGTAATTATTCAATTTTTCCTTCGAACCTGGAAAGAGATGATTGCAGAAAAAAACTAAATATCAATAAAGATCAAAAAGTACTCCTTTCATTTGGGGCGATTCGATCTGAAAAAGAGCTGAATATGGGTATTGATTCTTTCAAAAATGCAAATATTGATCATTCAATCTTTATCATGGCCGGCAAGCTACCTTTTCCTTATAAGTCCCGGGTAAAACATTTCACAGTTCGAAAGAAACTATATCGTAATTATTTAAATGAAAAATTACGGACAGTTGAAAAAGTCATATCCCCCGAAGAGGTTCAAATTTATTTAAAATCTGCTGATGTTCTTTTTATCCCCCGTTTTAATACATTAAACTCCGGAAATGTAGCATTAGGATTCACATTTGGGAAAGTAGTAATTGGTCCCGACTATGGTGTTATAGGTGAAACTCTAAATAAAACAGGAAATCCGGTATTCAACCCATTTAATCTCAACTCGGTCTCTGAGGCCATTCGATTAGGTTTTGATTTTCTTGAATCCGGTTTAGGGGAAAAGAACCAAAAATATGCTCAAAAAGAGATGAACTGGGAAACCGTTGCCTATAGAACAGTAGAAGCTTATCAAGCAATACGTATTTAATATTTCTTATTCTGATAATGAATGGTAAGCATGTCAAAACAAATTGATAGTAATGATCAGCCTTTTCTTTCGGTAATTATACCCTATCAGGATAATTTGAATGAAGTCCTGGATATAATATTGTCAATAGAGAGTCAATCCTATCCTTCTGATAAAATTGAAATTTTATTGATTTATAACAGTTCATTTGAAGGTCTGGATAGAAACTCAATACCTACAAACGACGAGATTCAAATTAAACTGATAGAAGAAAAAAAGTATTTAAAAAGTCCCTACTCAGCTAGAAACAGGGGATTAGAAAAAGCGAAAGGTGATATTATTGTTTTTATTGATGCCAATTCAACTCCGGATAAGTATTGGCTCGAGAATGGAATCAAATTCCTATTAGAAATGCGTTATGATCTGGTTGCAGGAAGAGTAGATTTTGATTTTGGCAAGAACATAACTGCAGCTAAAGTTGTTGATTCTTTGACATCAATAGATATGAAAAAAGCGGTTGAAGAGAGAGGAGTGGCTTATACCGCAAATTTATTTGTAAAAAAAGATGTGTTCAAAAATGTAGGATTATTTGAAGAAAAGACTCGCTCCGGAGGAGATGTTAGGCTTACAAAAAAGGCAAAACAAGCTGGATACAACATCGGCTTTTGTGATAATGCAGTAGTGTGGAAGAAAGCCAGAAATTTAAAAAGGCTATATCAAAAAAAGATTCGTACCGGAAGAGGGTACTTTTATACATGGAAGGACGATGAAGAAAAAAGGATTTGGTTCTATAATCTACTTCGATCATTCAAACCCCCATCTTCAAAAAGATATACATTGAGTCACGATAAGGTAAGCAGTACAACTATTTGGCTTCATCTCTATCTGGTAGGAATTACAGAGCAAATTGCATTTGTAACAGAATATGTCAGGTACAATTTAAGTAGCAATCGAGGAAAAGATCATAAAGAATCAGTACCAAAAAAAGACACTGAATAAGAATCAAAAGTAATTTATTTCAGCAGGGTCATTCTTTTGGATAGGGTTTGCTTATTTGAGCTGAGTACATAAAAATAAATTCCGGAGGACAGTCCTGAACTATTGAATTCGATGTTATAATTTCCCGATGGAAGAGATCTATCAACAATCGTCTGAACTAGTCTGCCGGTATAATCATAAATGGAAAGTTTAACATTGCCTTCCTGCTCAATAGTATAGTAGATCATTGTCGAGTTATTGAAAGGGTTTGGATAATTCTGATCCAAGTATAGATTATTTTCTGTTTCAATTATGGGAAATTCGACTTGAACCAGTTCCATATATCGAATAATAGCCTCCAAATAGTAGTAGTCGGCATAAGAAGTGCCCACATTTCCCTTACCCCGATGAATTGTTGACTTCTTAAGAATAGAATTTGAATCAGAATTTATGGTTGAATAATTGTCTGAAGTTAAAGACTCCAAAATGTCAACGGCTGTATTAAAATAAAGTACATTCTTCGTATAAGAGTAGAGTTCAAAAAGCCCGGAAGCAACGATCGCTGCTGCAGAAGCATCTTTACTTTTAACAGACGGTACCGGTTCATGGAAATCATAAATGGGTACCCGGTCTTCGGGTAAATTTTCAATAAAATAGTCAGATGCTTTGATCGCAGCTTCCAGGAACCGTTCTTTTTTTGTAAAACGATAGATCATTGTGAACCCATAAACTGCCCATGCCTGACCACGAGCCCAAACCGATCGCTCTCCACAACCCGGTGCAGTTGAGTTACAGCCCTGTGTAGTAAACTTTTTTATAACAGTACCATCATCCGAGAAATCAACAATATGATATGTACTGCCATCTTCCCGCATATGATGAGTGAGTGAAAGATCTGCATGACTCAAAGCTTGATTGTATAACTTATTGTTTTCTATTGTATCTGCAGTCCAAAACAGGAGCTCAAGATTCATCAAATTGTCAATAATGACCGGAAAATTACCAATCCAATCCCACGATTTAATAGCTCCAATAGTGGGGTTATATCGATTTGAGAGGGTATTTGCACCTTTGAGTAGTACTCTGTAATAAGATCTGTTTTTTAGTAATTTATACCCATTTCCAAAACTGTTAAAGATCCGAAAACCCGTATCATGATCGTATGAAATGGTTGCTGCATCTTCCAGATCTTCAGTCCACATTTCGGCTTTCTCTTTCCAACTTTCATCCCCAGTAATCCTGTACATATGCCACATGGTGCCGGAAAAGAACCCACTGGTCCATTCATATCTATCTAGTTTGGATTCATCCCACTTACCGGTTTCTCGAACCGTCAGAGATGGATGCAGATTGGGATTGAAATTGAGTTCTAACAGAGTACCATTCAATTTATCCTCGACATGATCCAATGCAACATCAAGGCCATGAAACGGAATTCCATTTTGAGGTAAGGATTGTGAGAATAAATTAACCGGGTTGATTGGCAAAAATATCAGGAGCCAAATCAGACTGTGGACAAATTTTTGAGGACACTTATTCAAAGGATGAATTTGTTTCAGGCTCTTCGGTATTGTCTATCCACTCCAAAGGAGGAAGGGTAAGTGAGATGTCTAAATTGCTGCATGCATTCAAATGTTGCTTAACCACATCTTCATACACTTGATGATCGAAAGCAATTGCAGCCGGTTTGAGAATTTCCAGGTATCGGCAATTATCGAATTCATTTGCCGTATTGAAAAAATCAGATGCATCATCCCCTCTTAGGTAGTTTGCAATTACATCCAGTGAAGGTTTTAAACCACCAAAATCCGGACTATTTAAACTTTGCCAATCCCTGTCAGTTTCCGGCCTTTGTTTTCTCATGAGTGCAATGGTCATGTGGCCACTCAGGTTATAGTAGTAATAGTGCTGCTG
>JAGXIS010000019.1 GCA_024635465.1 Bacteroidota bacterium
GCTATCAGCTATCAGCTATCAGCTATCAGCTATCAGCTATCAGCTATCAGCTATCAGCTATCAGCTATCAGCTATCAGCTATCAGCTATCAGCTATCAGCTATCAGCTAATAAAAGATGATTTATTTACGATTTATTAAAAAAATTAAAAATTGGATTTTATATATGAAATCCCAAAGACAACATTATTTCCCTATTCTCTATCTAAGTTTATTACTGGTTATACTATCAGAATGTTCACCAGAGCGTAATAATCTAGATAATACTATCATTGCTTCCGTATCCGGTAATAACCTCACATTTGATGAAGCGATTAAAAATGTCCCGGAGTTTTTACTTCAGGAAGATTCTGTAAGAGCTATTCAAGCCTTTGCTCATCAATGGGTTCAATCACAAGTCTCAATTGAACACGCAAAACGATTGGGTATTCAAAATCTTGAACAGTATCAGAATAAATTGAGTCGGTATCAGGATCAATTGTTGGAATCAATGTTGAAAGAACAAATTCTGGAAACGAATGTCGGTCAGATTGAAGTGACTCGCGATGAAGCCCTCTCCTATTATCAAGCATATCGGGAACATTTTACTTTTGATGAGAGATATGTACGGTTTAGACTCATATCAACACGAACAAGAGCCGATGCAGAGAATGCTAACAGAGATTTAATTAGTGGAATTGAATGGGAAACCATACTTCAAAACTACAGTATAAATCCCGATTTACAGTTGAGACAATCAACACAATACTGGCCAATATCTATGGCAGCAACAGAAATTCCACCTATCAGTGAAAATTTAATCACGCTGGGAATAAGTGAACGATCTATTATTCATTTCCATGATAATCGTTACCACTTAATTCAGTTAATAGATGAAAAAACTGAAGGTGAATATCCTGAATTAGATTGGTTGATACCTCAAATATCAGAATGGTTAAAACTTGAGAAATCCAGAAGAATTACAAATGGTTATCTGCGAAATCTTTATCTTCAGGCAGAATCAAATAATGAAATAGAGTTACTTAACGTTAGTGACATCGAACAACTACTTGCACAATAAATTATTTTTTGAATGAACATTTTATATCGAGTTATTTTTATCACTCTGCTCTGTATTCTTTTTACAGATGCTATCACGGCTCAAGGTCAGCAACAGACTACTGATAAAATTGTAGCCATCGTAAACGATCGAATTATTTTAAAGTCAGATGTGGATGAAGAGATTCTTAACTACATGAGGCAGTCTGAAGTGGACGGTCAAGAAATTGATTTTACTACAGAAATATGGTACAGTGCACTTCAGAGCATGGTCGACAGTTATGTACTTCTTGAAAAAGCCAAGTTGGACTCTGTCGAAGTAAGTGACGATGTGGTTACAAGAAACATGGATCAACGAATTAACCAACTGATTCGTCAAGCAGGCAGCGAGGGAGCTCTAGAAGAAGCCTTTGGACAGAGCCTTGTTCAAATACGGGCAGAATTCAGAGAGCAATTTAGAGAACAGATGATTGCCCAAACTGTACAACAGAATAAAATGAGTACCATATCCATCACACGACCCGAAGTTGAAGAATTTTTTAATCAAATTCCTGAGGAATCAATTCCCACAATACCTGAACAGATATCGCTCTCACAGATTGTAATTATTCCCAAACCTCTGGAGGATGCAAAAAATGAGGCTTTCGAAAGAGCTCAAGCTCTTAGAGATTCTGTTACTACTCACGGAAAAGACTTTGAAGAGATGGCTCGTCTATATAGTGAAGACGTTTCTGCTCCAAATGGTGGATTAATACCCTTGATGTCACTTGATGAACTAGTATCGAGTTATTCGGCAGCGGCAGCGGCCTTACAGCCCGGAGGAATTTCACAAGTTGTTGAAACACGATTTGGTTTTCATGTAATTCGTCTAAATAACCGCTCCGGCGATAATATTGAGACTAATCATATACTTATAAAAATAGATGAAGAATTAGTCGATGAAGAATCTGCCATCGAGAAGTTGAATGCAATTCGCGACAGTGTTCTGGTTCATGATAAAAACTTTGCTGATATGGCCAGAACCTATTCAGAAGATGAGGATAGCAACGTATTTGGCGGTAGAATAGTTAACCCTCAAACAGGTCAAAGACTTCTTCAAATAGAACAGTTGGAACCCGCCCTGTATAGAATAGCACTCCTTCTAGATGAAGAAGGTCAAATATCAGAACCCAGACCTTATAATCCCCAAACTCCTACAGTCAGCAGAGCGTTCCGAATCGTTCGGCTTGACACACATATTCCTGAACATCGCGCAAACTTAAGACAAGATTATGATCAGATCAGGGAATTTGCTCTCCAACAAAAAACCACTCGGATAATGGGTCAGTGGATAGATGATCTTAGAAATGAAGTCTATGTTGAATTCAAAATTCCTTTACCGGATGATGTTGTCGGTATTGATGAGCAAGAACCTGTGACATTATAATCTGATGAATGATCCAATACCAAGTGATGCAAAAAAAGCAGCACTATTTTTTAGTGAATCTTATCAGAATATTAAGGATGAGATTTCAAAAACTGTTGTAGGCCAACAAGAGGTCATTGATCAATTGCTGATTTCCCTTTTCTCAAAAGGTCATTGTGTTTTGGTTGGTGTACCCGGACTTGCTAAAACCTTGTTAATTCAAACATTAGCAAAAACGTTAAACCTCTCTTTTAATCGAATTCAGTTTACACCGGATCTGATGCCAGGCGATATTACCGGAACTGAAGTGATTGAAGACGACAAGGAAACCGGCCGGAAAAGTTTTCGATTTATTCGGGGTCCAATATTTTCAAATATTGTTCTCGCTGATGAAATCAATAGAACTCCGCCTAAAACTCAGGCAGCTCTATTGGAAGGAATGCAAGAGTACAGTGTAACTGCTTCCGGACAAACACTAAAGCTTGAAGAACCCTTTTTTGTATTGGCAACTCAAAATCCAATAGAACAAGAAGGCACCTATCCACTTCCTGAAGCGCAACTTGATCGATTTATGTTTAACATATGGCTCGATTATCCATCTCTTGATGAAGAGAAGATGATCGTGAAACAGACCACTTCTCCCAGAAAAATAGAAATTAATTCCATTCTTGATAAGAGTCAGATACTATCTATTCAGGAATTGGTAAGAGATGTACCTCTGCCTGACCATGTGCTACATAAAACGGTGACACTCATCAATCAGACTAGACCAAAAACGGAATATTCGACGGATCTTGTTGACAAATACCTAAGCTGGGGTGCAGGTCCCAGAGCATCTCAATACCTGATTTTAGGTGCAAAAACCCGAGCATTATCTCAAGGGCGTTTTAATGTCGAAATGGAAGATATACATGAGTTAGCAGTCCCTGTTTTGAGACATCGCATTGTAACAAATTATACTGCTGAAGCTGAAGGGTTAACCACTGTTGATATCATTCATAAATTACTTAAGAATCTCTAAGGATCCGATGATATGGTCAGCCAGTTTATACAGGGTATAAGTCCGGTAGTACCACTCATTTTAATACTATTCATCTTTCTCCTCTCCCTTTTTATTGCCTGGTGGACCTATCAGTATTTAGAAAGCCTTTCTCAGTTAAAAAAACGAACTCTTATTCTTTTAAGAGCTTCCTCCTTTTTTATTCTTGTTATCCTGCTCTTAAACCCCTATTTGCTGCTTGAATACAGTTCTGACGATTCGCCTCAGATAGCCATTTACATTGATGACAGTCAAAGTTTATCGATTGAACGAGGGGATTACCAAGGAATGACCGAATACAGAGAACTTTTAAATCGTTTCAACCAAACAACTTTGGAAGGTTTTGAAAAGTCAACCTTTCTTTTCTCTGATACTGTTCTTCAAGAAGATCAACTCACTCTTACTGGGACTCGAACCAATATTAACAATGTATTGGAACATATCAGATTGAATGAAAATCGATTTAAATCTGCCATCCTCATATCAGATGGAATTGTTACTCAAGGCAGGAATCCAATTTTTGGAGCACAAAATCTCACGATACCGGTTATTACGATTCCGGTTGGCGATACTACTCAAGTCAAAGATATCGCCATTGCAGGCATTGAATATTCACAGGAAACATACACATTTACCGGGGAAACGATCACCGTAGAAGTGCAGCAAGAGGGCTTTTTGAATGAATCATCAGATGTACAGTTGTTACTTGATGGCGAAATATTGGAAACCAAAAATATTCAGTATCCTGCCACTTCGAGCAGTCAAATTCTTGAGTTTTATCATGAATTTAATGAACCTGGTTTTTACAATTTTCAAATAAATATTCCTCCAAAACCTGAAGAATTTACTGACCAAAACAACCAAACTTCTTTTACCATTGAAGTTCAAGATGATAAAACCTCAATTTTATCACTATCATTTGATATTCATCCCGATGTAAGTACGATTCGTAGAATAATTTCATCTGATCAACAAAATGAATTGATCACCTCAACCTGGATTGGAAATAACCGATTTCTTGGAAATGACCCCAATACTTTAGCGGAGGAACCGGATCTTATTGTTTTGCATGGCCTACCTCCTATTGACTCACCCATATTTCAGTGGATTGAAGACCAACAAACACCATTTTTAATTTTTCAATCTCCAAATACAACACAGTTATTTTCAGAACGGGAATTTGCAGAGTTAACAGGATACCAACTTGGCTCACCTACCGGTACAATAGATGTTCAACTTGATTATCAGAATAATTCAATTCAGCATCCGATCATGGAACTGGGAATTATCGAAACGAACCGTTTTCCCACTTTAAAAATGGCAAGAAGTGATTATAATTTATCTGCTCTCGCTCAACCTCTTCTTGTTTCTTCATTTGAACGGTTAGAGAATGACTTTCCCGTCATCATTGTCACAGACGCCTCAAACAGACGTATTTCAAGCGTTTCAGCGTATGGATGGTATCGATTTGAACAGAGTCCACAACCTGAAGTAAGGCAATTTTTCAAAACACTTTTCACAAATATTATCTCATGGACGTCCACATCATCGGATCGGCGAACATTACAAATCCATCCTTTAAAAGAGTTCTATACGGAAAATGAAATTATTCGAGTGAGGGGGGAACTCTACAATGAAAGAGGTGAACCAGAACCGGAAGCACAAATTGAAATCTCAGTCTATCAAAGCGATCAGGATACTCCAATTCAATCATTCGTGATGTCACACCAACAAAACGAAATATACCAAGCAGATTTAGGAAATTATCCTATTGGAATATACAGATTAAATGCCATAGCCACGCGTAACGAGAGAATTATTGGAACAGCGGAAAGTCGTGTTAATGTGAGTGAATCTATTATTGAATACATAAATACTAAAAGAGATGACTCAACACTTCGACTCATCTCAGAAACGACGTCCGGAATCATGTTGGGAGATTTGAATTTTGAACGTCTAATGCCCTTTTTGAACAGTTTAACAAATGAAGAGACTGACCAACGGGTTTCAAATAATTTCTACTATCTGAGTAGAAGTGGATATTGGTTTTTACTTGTATTAATTCTTCTATCCACAGAATGGTTGATAAGACGATCAGCCTCATTGCCATAATCTTATTAGAAATTGATGATATATGATCAATATAAATCCAAAAAAAGTCGGCTCTCTCGTAACCGACTTTAAATGAATGATGCTTTTTCTTTAATTAACTTTTTTTGGTTACAAGTAGAACAACCAAACCTACAATGACTGCAATGCTGACTATTAACAAAATAAACATCAGGTTAGAAGTAGGCGATGAAGCCTCTCCCCAATTGTTTAATTTAATATCAATAGCTGAAATTTCAGAGTAGGTCAAAACATTACCTGCTGTCAGTAATTCTCCCCAATCTGCCTTAACGGTATTATTCCAAAAACTGTTAAAGTTCAAAAATTTCTGATAATCTTCTTCCCTGTTACTTTCTAAACTTGTTTCGTATGAACTATCTACATAAGAATTCAATGCTGTATTAAATTCAGTAGAAGATGAAAATGGTTCTAATTCAATATCATTTTCACTAAATGAAGTGGCAAGTGTTTCCCAGAGATTATTATCAATGGCAGCTTGCCATGCACTCAGTAGATCATCGACTTCCTGTTCAGCTACCACAGGTCCTTCCGGTTCAAAAGTTTCAGCTAAACGTGTTCCGATTCGATCCCACACACCCGAAAAATAGCCGTGTTGCGCTCTCATTGATACATAATCTGATAGGTCTAATGAGATCTCACTATTCGCCAGTTGTACGTATTCAGCCAGTATAGTCTTAAGTATTTCAATCGGATTATCCTGCAGGCGTTCAGATGCATCACTGATTTCTGATCTTGCAGAAGAATCCATGTTTTGATAGCGTTCAACCAGTTCTTCCAAAAAATCCGAGACGAATACATCTCTTTGATCAATATTTAATCTATACTGTCGTATGAGGGCAGCCTGACGGCTCTCATTAGCCGATGATTGTGCTATTCGCTCTTCCAAAGTGACCATCTCCTGATTCATATCCGAAATTCGATTTCGAAAGAGATCCATTTCATTAACAAGTACATCTACGCGACTATTTAATTGTTCAATCACTGAGATATTTGAATTTGTAGTATTGAAACTGCTTTCCAATCCCTGTAATAATCCATCAAATGTATCCGGATAGATTGCACCATTAATAAGTGATGCGTGACTTTCAAATTGAGCTTCAAATGAACTTATTTCTTCTCTAATTTCAGTCAAATCCTCAGTAGAAACTGCATTCTCTACTTTATTTAATAGTTCACTATACCCGGTTCTGAAATCCTGAATGATTTCAAAATCAGACTGTTGGGCATTTAGTTGTGTGGGAAGTATTAAAAAGAGAATCGTGATAAATGATAACGTAACTTTAGTAAGTGTATACATGATTTTATGTAGTCTTAAATTTGGATAAGTACAGATCTGTTTATCTAGTAGTTCAGATTGAAAGACTCACCGGTATTTCGATCAATCAACTCAATGTATGTCTCCCTTTGATTAAAGGCCGGTTGTGACAATCCATTTTCAGTTATAAACACTTTTTCAACTAATTCTAATGTTGATTCACCGGGCGTAAAAACATATACATTGTTAAAACCGGAAGCCGTTACAAAATAAAATCCGGCACTGTTTCTAATCATGCGTATTTCATCAATTTCTGTCAAATTCTCTTCAACAAGTATGGGAGAAATTGAAAATTTAACCGCATATCGTTGATCATGAACAATTTGTTCAGAATCCGGAACCAAAACACTTTCAATCGGCTGCGAATAATCAACATTTTCAAGTATTAAAGATGATCCACAAGCCGATACACTTAATAGAATGGCTAAACTGAATACCATGTAAAGTAGTCTCTGTTTATTCATGATCTAGGTTTATAAAGTTTATGTTTACTCTTAATTTTTGACACTTTAATTTAAAAAATATAAAATTGTTCCACTATTCGGATTCATCCTGAGTCTTCAACAGGTGAATTTTTAAATAATGTGATCAGAAAATCATGATAAATCAATCATAATATTACTAATTCATCATACTTTAACACTTAAGTAACTGTTTCTTTCATTAATTTAACATATTTGCAGTCCAATGTTTAATGGAAATAATATCAAAGAAATTACACTGCACCAAAACTTCATGACACAGGCTTTGAAACTGGCAGAGATAGCTTATGACCAAGGTGAAGTGCCTATTGGAGCCATTGTAGTTAAAGATGGACGAATAATTGGAAAAGGTTACAATCAAACAGAAATGCTTAAGGATCCTACCGCACATGCTGAAATGTTAGCAATATCATCAGCATGTGCCACTTTAAATAATAAGTATCTGGAAGATTGTACCCTTTATGTAACCCTTGAACCTTGTCCAATGTGTTCAGGGGCCATTGTATGGTCCAAAATTCAACGTGTCGTATTTGGAGCTATTGATGAAAAAAGTGGTTCTTGCGGCTCTCTTTTTAATATTGCCTCTAATAGGAACTTAAATCACCGGGCTGAGATCATTCAGGGTGTTTTAGAAATGGATTCTCAATTTCTATTAAAACAATTTTTTGCTGATAAACGCTGATTCAAAATTTCAGAGGTACGAAATCTTCTTCGATTTGATGGGTCACCGGCTCAAATATTGAAGTTACTTTTTTGTGCAATTCCATTGCAAGTATTTTACGATCGGTGTGGTTTACTGTCTCTGCCCCAAAACGAATATCAACTAATACTTTACGATTTTTACTTAACTGAAACAGATGTTTCAACATGCTTTTGTTACCCCACCAGCATACAGATTTATATGCCGGCTGATCTTTTTCTAGTGTTTCATATCTAAGAGTTGAATAGGAGACATCTATATTACTTACCGCAGCATGTTCCAATAATGAAGGTCGAAATCTCAATATTTCTAATCCCGGCGATGTTGTCCCCTCTGGAAACAGAGTAACTCCTTGTTGATCGTTTAAATTTGAAGCAATCAGATTGTTTACCCTTTTTACATCAGTCCTTTTTGTGCGATCTATAAAAATAATTCCCAGTGTTGTCGCCATAAAACCGACAACCGGCCATTTTTTTATCTCAGCTTTAGCCACAAACGTTGTATCAATAAAAGCTGAATAAATGGGTATATCCAGATAACTCAGATGATTGCTCACAATAAAAAAAGGTGGTTTTGGAGGAGTTCCTTCTAACCGAATCTCCATTGAAAAAAGTTTAATTACCATTCTACCCCATAATGCCATACACTTGTTTCTCCAATATTCGTATCGCATTCTGAAAACTTTAATAAATAGATATCCAACCAGATATAGCAGATAACAGATTAGCGTTATCAATGGGAAGAGGAACACTTTAATCGGAGCCGTTACAAAAAGTAAAATTCTCATTCTTGTATAAAATTATATTTTGACTCAAGTTATAAGCTGGATTCTAATGAGATTGAATAAAAGTAATAAATATTCAATTTGATAATTGAAATTAAATTTTTGGGAATCTTATTCTTATTTTTGATGATTGTACTGATAGACAACCATTAAGATCATCTCTGCAAGAATCAAATTATTTTAATGCTATACACAAAAACGTATGAAAAATCTCCGGATCATGAATGGGTTGTATTTATTCATGGAGCCGGAGGCTCTTCTAATATTTGGTTTAGGCAGATAAAAGCCTATTCGGAAGAATTTAATGTGTTACTGGTCGATCTTCGAGGACATGGAAAGTCCAAAGATATGAGTACCATGAAAAAATATTACAAAGAGCAGTACTCTTTCAGAACGGTTAGTAAAGATGTTTTAGAAGCACTCGATAAAAATCAAATTACTCAAGCTCATTTTGTGGGCGTCTCTTTAGGGACAATCATTATCCGAACGATTGCAGAGATGAATCCGGACATCGTTCTATCTGCAGTTATGTGTGGTGCTATTACCCGGATGAATATCAGATCCAGAATTTTAGTTTTTTTAGGACACACTTTTAAAAAATTAGTTCCATTCATCTGGCTATATAAACTTTTCGCCTGGATAATCATGCCTAAAAAAAATCATGAGGAATCACGCACATTATTTGTTGGTGAAGCAAAAAATCTTGCCAGGAAAGAGTTTTTGAAGTGGTTTAAACTGACTTATGACATCAATCCATTACTCAAATACTTCAAAGAAAAAGAGATGCAAGCCCCAACACTTTACGTCATGGGTGAAGAGGACCACATGTTCCTCCCTCCTGTAAGAACAATGATTCAGGATTTTAATCACTCTTATCTTGAAGTAGTGGCAGGAAGTGGACATGTTGTAAATGTTGACAAACCGGATGAATTCAATGAAATATCTTTGCGATTTTTAATGAATCAAAAGAATATATTTCAGCAATCTGCATAATCAAACCAGTCAATATTTTTGACAAATCACAAAGGAAAAGATTTTGCAAATTAATCCATGGTTTTGTTTTTTCGACAGACATTTTTTCAGGATATTTACATTGTATATATA
>JAGXIS010000180.1 GCA_024635465.1 Bacteroidota bacterium
AGGAAAGTGGCCGGTTATACGCAATCAATGCCAGTGGGCGGTCTCCGATGGGTTTGTCTTACGATCAGCTTATGGAAGAGCTTGGTGAGCTGGACAGTCCGAATCGTATTCCACCCTCTACACTTCTATCCGTATCTGTACCCGGTGCCGTGGGTGGCTGGTTTGATATGCACGAAAGATTCGGATCTTTAAGCATGGCTGACATTCTGGAGCAGTCTATTTATTATGCGGAAAATGGTTTTCCTGTCACAGAATCAATTGCGGATGCCTGGCAGCGAAGTGTTCCGGTTCTAAGCAGCCGAGCAGGAGCTTTTGTGGAGACATTTACCATCGACGGGCGCGCCCCGGAGAAAGGAGAAATATTCAGTAATCCTGATCTGGGAAACACATTCAGACTTTTAGCAGAAGAGGGTAGATCTGCATTTTATGAAGGTGAGATTGCTGAAAAAACGGATGCTTTTATGCGTGAACACGGTGGATATCTTCGATATGAAGATTTCAGTTCACACCAATCTGAATGGGTAGATCCCATTTCTGTCAACTATCGCGGATATGACATTTATCAATTAGGAGGAAATAGTCAGGGCATAGCTGTGTTGCAAATGCTCAATATCCTTGAGGGTTACGATCTCTCTTCTATGGGATTTGCATCGGTTGAGGCGTTGCATTTGATGGTTGAAGCAAAAAAATTAGTCTATGAAGATCGTGCGAAATATTATGCAGATTCCGATTTTTACGATCAACCATTGGAAAAGCTTCTTTCAAAAGAGTACGCAGCAGAACGCAGGGAATTGATCACCGACAGAGCTGCCAGGCGAGTGGTTTCAGGCGTTGACGGCTTGCATCAAGGCGGTACTATATATCTGACGACCGCAGACAAAGATGGCAACATGGTGTCGCTGATTCAAAGTAATTTCCGCGGCATGGGAACAGGGTTTGTTGTTCCGGGAACCGGCTTCAGCCTTCAAAACAGGGGTGAGCTCTTTTCACTCGATCCGGATCATCCAAATGCCTATGAACCGGGAAAAAGGCCCTTTCACACGATTATCCCCGGTTTTGCGATGAAAGATGGAAAACCCTGGTTCAGTTTTGGGAATATGGGTGGTGGATATCAGCCTGTGGGGCATCTGAGCCTGATCACCAATGTAATCGATTTTGGCATGAATATTCAGGCAGCCGGTGATGCACTGCGATGGATGCATGCCGGTTCAACGGAGCCGACGGATGATCTGCCAGATATACTGGAAGATGGCGGGACACTTCACTTAGAGTCTGCCATCGATTATGAAACGGTGCGTGCATTACGATCCAGAGGACACAGGGTCCAAATTGGAATGGAATTTTTCGGCAGATATCAGGGAATTCTGAAAGACCATGAAAAAGGTGTCTATTTTGGGGCTTCTGAGTCCAGAGTGGATGGGCAGGCAGCGGGGTATTAATTTTTTGGCTTGATATTCTGATTCACATGGAAAAAATTATTGGGGTCGTATTTAGTTTTAATTTTAGATAACCGTGCATAGTTATCACCATAAGCTGACTGAACGAGGTCTTCGCCCTCTTCACCAAATCCGGAAAAATTCACATACATACCGTCTCCGGCAAATCGTTTTGCTTTATCCAGGAATTGCCGAGACCATGAAATAACTTCATCAGAATCGGCCGGGTCATCCCAAATGGCATCTACACTAAACAGAAATGTGGTATCTCGGCTACCAAACGCGGTGTCCTTGCCATCGATTCTATTCATCTGTCCGCCATAATGCCAGATGGCAAACAGCATCGATGATACCGGCCTGTTTTTCGCCCCTTCAATGAGAAATTCCCTCGTTTCTTTGTTTAGAGAAGCCAGATCCTTTGATTTGAAGTAGTAATTTCGTTCATGTTTCGGGAAGAACGGATCGAACATGGAATTTGCGACTGTATAGGGTATTTTTCCACTCAAATCGATAACGGGTGTATCAATACTCCGTAATTCCTGAAATGCCCTCTCACCCTCATCCGGGTCGCCAACATACATGGCTGTAATTGCGATGACATCTTTTTCCCTTGCTTCCTCTGGAAAATCATCGCTATCCGGTATCGTCAAAAATAGTGCCTGGCCACTGATTTCGTCAGGAGAGGATTCCATAAACTCTTTCCATGTCGACAGTACCTTCTCAGCTATTCCAATCGGATACATGATTGCACACATCATTACGGTTGGACCCACTTCATGAAGATGAAATACAAATGACGTAACAACTCCAAAGTTGCCGCCACCACCCTGCAGAGCCCAGAAAAGGTCTTGGTTTTCGTTTTGGCTGGCAGTAATTAATTTTCCTTCGGCTGTCACTATTTCAACAGAATGTAGGTTATCACAACTGAGCCCGTGTTTTTTGCGCAGCCATCCCAATCCACCCCCCAGAGTAAGTCCGGCAACACCGGTTGTAGATACCACGCCACCGGGTGCGGCCAATCCAAAAACTTGTGTTTCGCGATCTAAATCCCCCCAGGTTACTCCGCCCTGTACACGAGCCAATTTCTGGGATGCGTCTACATGTATTCCACGCATTTTAGACAAATCAATAACCATACCGCCATCACATAGTGCGCTTCCGGCTACATTATGCCCACCACCGCGTATAGACACTTCTATATCGTTTTTACGAGCAAATTTAACAGCATCCATCACATCAGCTGTACCGGTGCATTCTGAGATTAGGGCAGGATGCTTATCGATATATCCGTTCCACACTTGCCGTACCTCATCATAATCAGGATCATGCGGTTGAATTAAACGACCTCTGAATGTTGTTTGCAATTCTTCAATATTGATCATCTGTTCTCCTTGCTATTATTTTATTAGTAAACAGGTATCTGTGTTCTTTCTATTAATGTTAATCCTAATTTTTAATACCTGTTTATTGGTCTATACGCGGGATAAAACTGATCTCCCTATGATTGATTAAGGGGTGAATGATGCTCATGCACAATTTTCCATTCTCCATCACCATTTTTGACAAATACCAAGCTGATTTGATCATTAACAACAGCCAGGTCTTCCCCAAACTTCAAATGAAAATCAGAATGGAAAGAGACTATGGCTACATTTCCGTAATAGACAGCCACTTTCATATCATTTCCATCCATTTTCACAACCTCTGTAACGCTTCCAAACACTTCCCGTTCAAAGGCTTCGTTCTCCTCTCCACCATTGCGTGGGGCACCTTGTTTAAATTCAGAAAACTTTGGTCCGTAAGCATGAAAAGAAATTAATTTATCCAAATCACCATCTTGAACACTTTCAACAATTTCGTCCCATGTTTGTAAGATTTCCGCTTTTTCTGCCGGGTACTCATTCATGATGCCGTCTCCGGATTGTGCATGTAAAGTGGTTAATCCCCAACTAAAAATGAGGATGCATACCAGTAAAATTCTATATAAACTATTCATAATAATTGCTGTTTAGAAGGTTAAGAACTTATGTCAGTTTATATATACAACCGCGCAGATTCCCCTTCCACCACTTTTGTTCCAAATAATGAAACATTTGTTGCATGAGTCGAAATTAGACCTGATTCCTCTTGAATAGAAATCTTTTAATCAATATTCCTCGCCAACATTAACACCCTCTTTGCAATCAATCTACACAGCTACTTTTGATGCATTCACCCCATATTTTTCCCGAAAACATTTAGTAAAGTAAGATGGACTATTGTATCCAATCTCCAGTGCAATTTCGGATAGGTTGTACTTGTTTTCTTTGATTAGTGAAAGAGCCTTATTCAGACGTATATCGCGAATAAACGCGACCGGTGATCGTCCGGTAACAGCTGTGACTTTTCTATATAGTTGTGTTCGGCTAATGCCCATATCCCGGCTCAGGTAATCCACACCAAATTCATGATCAGAAATGTGATTCTCTACAATATCTAATAGATGATCTAAAAATTCCTGCTCTGATGGTTTGATAGCACGTAGGCTGACATGTTTTTTAATCGTGGCGTTCACTTCACAAAGTTCCTCAAAAAGGCGGGGGGTGATGATTTCATTTTCGCCTGCAATCAAGCATAAACGATGACTCATCCTAATCGCCTCTACAAAAAATCCTTCTCTCTCCGTTAAGGGTTGCCCAACACTAATGCCCATATTAAAAGCGAAATCATCCTTATCCGGACTTTTCACTTTACGGTATTTTAAAAATTCATCTTGAATTTTATGAGCACACCTGAGCGCGTTTTCAGGGATTTTGAATACGGCAATAATACTGTCATATCCTTCGGTACGTACTTCTTTACCATCAAATTCAGAAATTATATGCTGTGCAATTTTTATTGGCTCTTTTGGAAACTTCAATTGATCGAAGTCAATTGAATTTGTGCTTCTGGTTTTTGCAATGATATCCAGAGTAAGGATGTAGCGATAGCCGTTATCGAGCTTTCCGTCTTCATGCCTCACCAGTCCATTATCCCTCTTTTGATTTTCACCAATGAAAAGATCATACAAACCACCTTCAACTTCCACAATTTGGCAAGCCGTAAATCCATTGGCTTCCTGATGAGTTGCAGCACACGATTCTTTGTCAGGCCCCTCCATCAGGCAATAAGCCGTACCTGCCTTCTCATTCACCCAATATTGATGATATTTGACACCATACTTCTTCTGTACTTCTAAATCTCTCTGATGTGCTTTTCTGGCATCTTCTAAAGTAAATCCTTCACCAAGAAGATGAATATCCATGTAAATCGGCATAGATTATCTCTTTAAGTAAGTATTAGTCAGACTTAATGTAGAAAAAAATATGGAATTTCTAATTTCACCATCTCTTGAAACTTCGAATCTAAATGATTTCTGCTTTTTTCAAAAAAGTAAAAGTCAGTAGTTTTATTCAAGTTAGTAGTGACAATTTTATTTGGTCATTTTTTAAGATTTTTTGGGAAAAAAATAGCATATTAAGCACAAAGCAGTTTGTTTCAAACAGCCAAAACATACTATAACATCAAACAAACAGAACATACATGAAATATTCAGTTTCAGAACAGTATAACACAGTGGTACTGACATTTAAGGGGAAAGCAATGGGGGGTCCTTCAGCTACAGACTTATCCAACGACATTAAAAAGTTCATCGATGATGGCAAAACAAATGTTGTAGCTGATTTGAGTAAAGTGTCTTTTATGAATTCGTCCGGTCTTGGAATATTAATTTCTACACTGACCAGTTTACGAAATGCCGGGGGTGACCTGAAAATTTGTGGAGCCTCAGACAGAATTGAAAGTTTATTGATCGTAACAAAACTTATCACAGTGTTTGATCACTACAAAACACTGGATGAAGCTGTTAAGGCATACAATTAGTTTTTAAAATCTGAAAACTCACCCTTCAGTTTTACATTTTTTCAATTGCCGAACTGTTTAGTTCTTTCGGATCAATATAGACAGAGATTATTTGGTACCGTTGTAACGGATAGATAAGACTGTTATATCATCAGATTGTGTCGCAGATCCGGCAAATTTCATAACTTCCAGGAACAATCCTTTTACCTGAGAATCAAGTGACCGGGCACCATTTTTTTTCAAATAGTTGATCACCCGCTCTTCATCAAAAAAGTCTGCTGACTCATTTTCAGCTTCTGTGACTCCATCCGTAAACGTTACAATGGTATCACCCGGATTGAGTTGTACGGTTCCTTTTTGATATGGAGCATTCTCAAATTTACCTAAAAGTAACCCTCCTACATCCTCAATTTCAGTGACTTCACCCTCTTCAGGTGTTATGTATGGTAGGTTATGTCCGCCATTACAATAGTTCAGTTCCCCTGTTTTCACATTCAGTACACCTATAAAAACGGTGACAAATGTAGACATATCACTTTCCGGAATAAGCATGTTGTTGACCTTATTGATGCATTCAGCCGGATCTGATACTTCTGATGCAATCGCTTTCAGCATGGTTTTACAGACAGCCATATAGATTGCGGCAGGCATACCTTTACCGGCAACATCACCAATAAAAAAGACAAAGTGATCGTCATCTAACTTGAGAAAATCAAAGAAATCACCACCTACGTGTTTCGCGGCAATCATGTTGGCATATACACCAAATCGTTCATCATCCGAAAATACCGGGAAATCCTGGTGGAGCAACTTCTGTTGGATTCTGGCAGCCATATCCAGATCAAAATTGATTGACTCTAACTGTCGTTCCACTTCCAAAGAGCGATAAATACGTTCAATTTCCTGAAATGATTTTTCAATGGTGGTTTCCATATCCTTGAAGTCGATAGGCTTTGTCACAAAATCATAAGCCCCTCTATTCATCGCGGTTCGGATGTTTTCCATATCGCCGTATGCCGAAACCATGACCGTTTTGAGATCAGGCCGTTCCAGGTTTTGAAGTTCATTAAGCAGAGTCAGTCCATCCATTCGTGGCATATTGATGTCACTCAGAACCAATGATACATCATTATTAACCTTCAGTGACTCCAATGCTTCACTTCCATTTTCAGCAAATAGAAATTCATACTCTTTTGATTTAACCTTGTGCCTGAATTTCTGAAGCATAAGCATTTGAAGATCCGGCTCATCATCAACAACAAGTATTTTTCTAATTTGAGAATTCATGTGGGTCACTTTTATGGTTTAATCATCTTGTTGATTTCATCTTTCAATGATTCAAAATCGATGGGTTTCGTAAAAAATTCTCTGGCTCCGGATGCAATGGCGCGTTCATAATTCTCCTGATCACCGTACGCAGAGATCATCGATACTTTGATTGCCGGATATTTCTTTCGCACTTTTTCAAGAAGTTCCAAACCGGACATTCCGGGCATGTTGATATCTGAAAAAACGTAAACCACATCCG